>JAEYAL010000162.1 GCA_023404805.1 Actinomycetes bacterium
CGGTGAGGGCTACCCGCGTGGCGCGAGCCGTCCGCGTCGGCGGCCGGCGGCACCGGCGCGCTGCGCGGCCCGAAGCCGACGACGCGCTCGCGCACGACCTCGTCGACCAGCAGTCGCAGGACGGCCCCGCAGCCACCGAGCAGCGCCACCCCGAGCCACAGCGGGACGCCGTTCACACGTCCACCTCCGGACCGCCCGCCGTGCCCGAACGACCCGTCGCGCCCGCGCCGTCGACCTTCGGGACCACACGTGCCGCGGCGGCGCGCCCCGCCACCACGGCCGCAAGGCCGCCGACCAGCGACACTGCCAGGTAGCCCGCTGCGACGCCGTACGCACCGTCGTCGACCAGCAGCACGAGCTCGACCTGGAGCGTGGCGAAGGTCGTCAGGCCGCCGCAGATGCCGGTGGCGACAAACGGATGCAGCCGCGGATCGAGGTCTGGCGACCGCGGAAGCCAGATGCTGACCCAGCCGATGACGGACGCGCCGATCAGGTTCGCCACGAGGGTCGACACCGGCCAGGCGCCCGCGTCATGCGGGAACCAGGTGAGCAGCGCGGCGCGCAGCAGCGTCCCGAGCGCGCCGCCCGCGAACACCGCCGCGATCACATGCCACCGCTCGGCCGCCGGAGGCGCGGGAGTGGCGACAGCGTCGGACATCGAGACGGCACGCTACAGACGCTCCCAGAACGACCAAGGGCCACCCGCGCCGCGCGCGGATGACCCTTAGTGCCTGGGAGCGGACCGAGCCGCTCCGGGGAAGACGTCTGGCGCAGAGGTTACGCCAGTCGGAAGACCACCAGTGCGCCCGGCCTTGCGGACGCCCCGAGGCGTGCAGCGCGCCCGGCCGGACCGGGCACACCGCAGCAGCCGCCGCTAGGCGACCGGCGCGCCGAGGATCTCCATGGCGATCTCTGCCGTCTGGGTGGGAGTGCGGCCAACGCGCACGCCCTTGGACTCGAGCGCCTCGGCCTTGGCCTTGGCGGTGCCCGCGGAGCCAGACACGATGGCGCCAGCGTGGCCCATCTGCTTGCCCTCGGGAGCCGTGAAGCCCGCGATGTAGCCGACAACCGGCTTCGTCACGTGCTCGGCGATGTACTCGGCGGCCTCTTCCTCAGCGGAGCCGCCGATCTCGCCCGACATCACGATGAGCTCGGTCTGCGGGTCCTGCTCGAACAGCTCGATGATGTCGATGAACGAGGAGCCCGGAACCGGGTCGCCGCCGATGCCGACGATCGACGAGTTGCCGAAGCCCTTCTGGGCCAGCTCGTTGCCGATCTGGTAGGTCAGCGTGCCGGAGCGCGACACGACGCCGACGTTGCCCGGCTTGAAGAACGACGCCGGGATGATGCCGACGTTCGCCTCGCCCGGCGACAGGATGCCCGGGCAGTTCGGGCCGACGACGCGGGTGTTCGGGAAGTCGCGCTTGATCGTGTTGTAGAGCTTGAGCTCATCGTGCGCCGGGATGCCCTCGGTGATGATCACGACCAGCTCGACGCCGGCCTCAGCGGCCTCAAGGGCCGACGCAGCCGCGAACGGCGGCGGCACGAAGATCATCGCGGTGTTGGCCTGCGTCTCGGCGACGGTGTCGGCCCAGCTGCCGAAGACCGGGATGCCTTCGACGTTCTCGCCGGCCTTCTTCGGGTTGATGCCGCCGACGACGTTCGTGCCGTACTTGCGGTTGTTCAGCGTGTGGAACGAACCCTCGCGGCCGGTGATGCCGGCCACGGCGAGGCGCGTGTCGTTGTTGATGAGGATCGACATTGCCTAGGCCTCCTTCGCGAGGGCGACGACCTTTTCGGCGGCCTCGTCCATCGTCTTTGCGGCGTGCACGTTCGGCAGCGCGGCGTTCTCGAGAATCTCACGGCCGAGCACGTCGTTCGTGCCATCAAGGCGCACGACGAACGGGACGGTCGGCTTCAGGTCACCGAAGGCAGCGATGAGGCCGTTGGCGACCTCGTCGCAGCGGGTGATGCCGCCGAAGATGTTGAACAGGACGGCCTTGACGTTCTCGTTGGAGAGAATCAGCTCGACGGCCTGCTTCACCTTCGCGGCGTCGGATCCGCCGCCAGCGTCGAGGAAGTTGGCCGGCTCGCCGCCGTGCTGGGCGACGACGTCGAGGGTGCTCATGACGAGACCGGCGCCGTTGCCGAGGATGCCGATGTTGCCGTCGAGCTTCACGTACACGACGCCCTGCTCAGCAGCCTTGACCTCGATCGGGTCGGCGTTGGCCTTGTCGCCGAGCTCGGCGTGGTCCGGGTGGCGGAACGCGGCGTTGCCGTCGAGCGTCACCTTCGCGTCGAGCGCCTTGACCTGACGGTCCGGCGTGATGATCAGCGGGTTGATCTCGGCGAGGCTCGCGTCCTCTTCGATCCACACGGTGTAGAGCGCGACGAGCGCGTCAGCGACACCCTCGATCACGTCGTCGGCAGCCTTGCCGTCGGTCGCGACCTTGATCGCGTCCTCGCGGGTGAGGCCGACGAGGGGGTCGATGTGGAACTTGATGAGCTTCTCGGGAGTCTCCTCCGCGACGGTCTCGATCTCGATGCCGCCCTCGATGGAGAACATCAGCAGCGGCTTCTTGGCCGAGCGGTCGAGGAGCACCGAGGCGTAGTACTCGGTGTCGATGTCGGACGCGTGCTCGATCCACACCGTGCGGGTGATGTGGCCCTTGATGTCGAGACCGAGGATGTTGGTCGCGTGCTCACGCGCCTCCTCCTCGTTGGCGGCGAGCTTGACGCCGCCTGCCTTACCGCGGCCGCCGATCAGGACCTGCGCCTTGACCACGACCGGGTAACCGATCTCGTTTGCGGCGGCGACGGCGTCTTCGACCGTCGTGACGGCCTTGCCGTCTGACACGGCCAGGCCGTGCTTACCGAAGAGCTGCTTGCCTTGGTACTCGAGAAGATCCATGGGGTCCCGGGATCGGGTGTTTCACGGGCGCGCGGGACGCAGAGGCCGGGCGTGCCCTCAATCTGGGCCGGCAGCAGTTCGGTGGGAGGCGATCTGCCGCGACGCCGCAGGACTTTAGTACCCGATGCAACATGCGCGCGGTGTCGCCCGCTTCGTGTGCCCCGGCTCACTGAAGTCCGGTCCACTGCGCGCGGTACCCGAGGGGATCCCGAGCGGAACGGGATTCACCGGTCGCACACGACCTGCGGGGTCCGCCGCGTCCCGGCGCCTCACCACTCACGGCCTTCGTCGGGGCGGCAGACGATCCCGATGGCCTCGTCCGGTACCGGCTCGACGAGGTCCTTGCCCGAGCTGCCCGCCGGCAGCACCTCCCACGTCTCAAAGCGCGTCGGGGGAAGCGGGCTGAAGCCGCTGCTCGCGGCGACCAGCTGCTCTGAGGCGACCGTCCACGTGTCGGTTCTCACCTGCAGATCGCGGCGGTACTTGGGCGCCTCCGGCACGGGCGCCTGCACCAGCACGGTGGAGACGGTCGAGCCGTCGCGCCCCGTCCACGCCGGGCCCGCCGGATGCGTCTCTCCGGCTGCCGCTGCGGCCTTCGCCTCGCGGATCGAGGTCAAGGCGAGTTTGGCTTGGACGACCGGGTAGGGCGACACCTTCTTGCATCCGACGTTGAGGTTCGGCATCTGATCTTTGAGCCCCGCGCCCGTGTGGAGCGAGATCAGCGGCGTATACCACGAGGTCGAGACCTCCGTGCGATCGGCGAGGAACCTCCGGGTCACGCTCCGCACGCGCTCGCCGCCGTCGATCTCGGTCCAGGTCTCGGTCTGCATGTCGACGCCGTCCACGGCCGCCCGTTCGGTGACGGTGTGCAGGACGGCGCCGGTCGGCCCGCCGTAGGCCGGCGGCAGGTTCGGCGCCGTCGGCTCCGGCTTCATCTGGCCCGATGGGGCGGGATCGCGGTCCGGATCACGGGGGTCGACCGACCGGTCCAGCGCCGGAGCGTCGACTGCGGGCGCCTGCACCTGCGCTGCCGTCTCGCCACCGCCCGCCGCCTCCAAGGGCGACGGCCCCTCCGCGCCGACCTGCGGCGCCGATCCGGGCGCCGCCTGGCGGCGGCTCAGGGCCTGCCAGCGGTCGAAGTCGACGGTGACCCACGGGTCGCGGGTGCCCGCCAGCCGCGTGCGCATCCGCAGCACCACCGGCTCGTCGACGGCCACCAGCAGCTCGACCTCCCGGCGGCGGCCTGCCCGGTCGCGGATGACGCCCGTGACGCGCGTCGTCGGCTTGCCGCCGATCACGGGGCCCGGGGCCTGCGTGCCGGCACGGCGTGCCGCGTCGATGAGCTCCTGGATCTGCTCGGGCGAGGCGGCGTCGAGCGCCCGGAGGTCGTCCGCGAACCGCCGCTCGACGCGGTCGGTCGCGCGCTGGCCCTCGCCCCGCTTCGGCACGAGCGTGAGCGGCGCGCCGTCCTGCGAGAGCGCCGTGCGGCCCCCAGGCAGCGTCACCTGCTGGTCGCCGGTGGCGGTGTCCGTGACGATGTCGTAGTGGCGGGTCAGACCGCTCGCGTTGTGGACCGTCGCGCTCTGGTGCACGGTGCTCGACTGGCGAAGCGATTCCGCGAGGACCTCCGGCGCCCGGCGCTCCTTCGACCCGGCGGACTGCGCCCAAAAGAACGCGAGAAGCAGCGAAGCGACGACCACGCCGAGGGCCGCGAGGCGCGCCGCCAGCTGCCGGCGGGCACCGACCAGCGCGTTGCGGGCCGTCCCGGGGGCGATGCCGAGCCGGTCGGCCGCTTCGCCGGTGGTCAGGCCCTCGAGGCTGGTCATCGTGAGCAGCGCGCGCTCACGCTCGGGCAGGCCGCTGATGGCGTCGCCCACGACCGGGATCTCGGCGGGGTCTCGGTGGCTGCCAGAGCTCACGCTTTCGAGCGCGTCGGTCAGGGCCGCTCGCCGACGCTGGCTGCGCCATTGGTTGCGCAGCACGTTGTCGGCCGTGACGCACAGCCAGGGGAACTCAAAGCCGCGGGGGATCTCGTCGAGCCGGCGCCATGCTGTGGCGAAGGTCTCGGCGACGACATCCTCGGCGAGCGCCGGATCGCGCCGACGGACGTGGCGGCGCAGGGGCGCCTCATGCGCGGCGAAAAGCTGCTCGCCGCGGCGCTGGCGCTCAGCGGAGCCGAGGGCGCCTGGGGCGCCGGAGGGAGGTGTGGCAGCGGGGACAGTCACGGCGAATCACGAGGCAATGTCCGGGAACTGCGCAGGTGTCACTCGGGTGCCTGGGCAGGCGATGGAGACACCGACCCAGGCACTCGGATTCCTACAGCATCCAGGTGGATCCGGCTAGAACTCGCCGCGGACCCAGCGGTCGGTCAGCTCGCAGTCCGGCGCGGGGTTGAACTTCGTGTCGGCTGGCACGGGGCGGCCGAGCTCGGTGTCCGACCCGCCCGCGGGAAGCAGCTCCCAGACATCGAAGTCGGTGACGTCTTGCCTCCCGTCGGCCCCGTTGTAGATCTGACGCAGGAGCTGGCTGGTGACGCGGTCGAGCACCAGCTGCAGGCTGCCCGGCACGGGGACGTTGCCGATCGGGCTCGTGAGCGGGCCGCCGTCGACGATGACCGTGGCGCGGCCTTCGATCGCCGGACCGGCCGGCAGGGCTTCGCCGCTGGCGACCCGCGCCTGCGCACGCTGGACGCGCTCGATGTCGGTGCGCGCGCCGACCGCCGCCAGGTCGGCCGTCGAAGCGCAGCGCAGATCGCCGGCAGGGGCCGGCGCGGTGCGGCCGGAGTCCGCCGCTGGCGTGAACCGGATGACCGACAGCTGCGGGTTCGACCAGGACTCGACCACCGTTTCGATGTCGCTGGACCCGGGACGCGGAAGCTGAGTCCAGAGTTGGCGCTGGCGCTGGCCGCCGCCCAGCTCGGTCCACGACTCGCTGACCGACGACCACGCTGTCCGGCCGGTCGCCGGAGCGGTTCCCGCCTGCGAGCTGCGCACGTGGAGCACGGCGCCGGTCCCGCCCGAGTACGCGAGCAAGCGCACGCCGCGCGGCAGCTTCGGGCCGCGCGCAGCCGGCTTGCGGGCGACGCGCTTCGTCTTGGTCTTGCCCGACTTCTTCGACGCTGACGGCTTCGCCGCGGCGGCGGATCTGGTCGAGGCCGTGGATTTGGCGACCGACGCCGTGGATTTGGCGACCGACGCGGTGGCGGGTGCGCCGCTCGGGATGACACACGCGGCGCCAAGCGCGGCGATGAGGGTGGCGGAACGGGTCAGCGGCATTCGGAACTCCTGGTGCGTGCGCCGTAGCGCGGGGTTGCGAGGGAGATGTCCGGATGCGGCAGGGGCGTCATTCGGCCGGCTGCGCGACCCCGACCGGGATGCGCAGGACTATCCCGGTCGACCCCGGTCCGCGTTGGTTTTTGCGGTGGCGGGCCCGCTACGCCGTCTCGCGCACCCACTGCTCGACGAGGTTCCTCGCGATCGCTGACCGCGGCGGCAGCAGCAGCCCGTCGCTCGGCGTGCCGGCCATGTCCCAGCCGTCTTCCTGGGTCGCGCGGACCACCTCGTCGCGGCTGAACCAGGCGGCGTGCTCGAGCTCGTCGTCGCCGGTCGTGATGTCGCCGCCGGTCCACGGGACGTGGAAGCCGAGCATCAGCGAGAACGGGAACGGCCACGGCTGCGACGCCGCGTAGACGGGCTGGCCGACCTCGACGCCGACCTCCTCCATCACCTCGCGCGCCACGGCCTCCTCGAGGCTCTCGCCGTGGGAGACGAACCCGGCGAGCGTCGAGTAGCGGCCCGCGGGCCAGACGCTCTGGCGGCCCAGCAGCACGCGCTCGGCGCCGTCGGTCACGAGCATGATCACGACCGGGTCGGTGCGCGGATGGTGGTGCGTGCCGCAGACCGCGCAGACGCGCACCATGCCGCCCTCGGCGCTGGCGGTCGGCGCGCCGCAGGTGCCGCAGAAGCGGTGCGTGCGGTGCCAGTTGAGCAGGCCCGCGGCGTACGCGACCAGGCCGCCATCGGACTGCGAGAGCGTCTGCGCAGCGACGCGCAGGCCGATGCGGCCGGCGGCCTCCGGCGGCGCTTCGCCGCGCATCCCGCCTGCGCCGATCAGCCGGGCCCGTGCGCGCTCGCGTGGCGGCTCCTCGTCGATCGCGTAGAGCGGGCCGTGATCGTCGATCCCGATCAGCAGCGCGGCGGCCGCCCGCGGATCGTCGGCAGCGAGCGCCCGCCCTGCGTCCACGCCTGCGGCACGGTCTGAGT
>JAEYAL010000180.1 GCA_023404805.1 Actinomycetes bacterium
GGCCTGACCGCTGGCTCGGCGCTCGTCGACTACGAGACCAGCCTCGGCGCGCTGGCGGCGATGGGCGCCGTGAGCGGGCTCGGCGTCGGCGTCGGCCAAGCCGTGGCCTGGGGCTCGCGGCTGTCGCGGGCCCGCCGCGCGGCGTGGGCGCTCGTGGTCCCAGCGCTGTGGGCGCTTGGCTGGACGATCACCACCTCGATCGGGGTCGACGTCGACCTGCAGTGGGTCGTGTTCGGGTCGGCCGGGGCGGTCATGGCGGCGGCTGGCTTCGGGGTGATGCTGGAGGCGCTGGCGCCGCGGCCGACATCTGCGGCGGGGAACGATGCGGCGGCTGAAGGCGTCAGCGCCGCAGCTGCCGCCGCCGGCCGCGACGGCGAGACCGAGGTGGCGGCATGAACACCTCAGCCGTCTCCCTGATCGCCCTGCCGGTCGCCTACAACGCGATCTTCGGGGTCCTCGCGGCGCGGTTCGATTACCCGGACATCCTGCGCCGCCCGACCGACGAGATCCTCGAGCGGTTCCAGGCGGGCGGCCCCGCCCTGATCCGCTGGTGGGAGGCGTTCATGCTGACGGCCCTCGCGTTCGTCGCCGTCCCGGTGCTGCTCGTGGGCCAGCTCGAGGGTGCCGACCCCGACCTCCTGCTGCTCAGCGCCGTCGTCGGCGCGCTGGCTGGCTTGGTGCAGGCGCTCGGCCTGCTGCGTTGGGGCTTCGTCGTGCCGCACCTGGCTCGACGCCACGCGGCGGCCGTCGCCGCTGGCGACCGAGCCGACGCGGCAGCGCAGAAGGCGATCTTCGAAGCGCTGCACCGCTACCTCGGCGTCGGCGTGGGCGAGCACCTCGGTTACCTGCTCACCGGCGTGTGGACGGTGCTGGCGTCGGCCGCTGTCGTGCAGTCGAACGCGCTGGCCGACTGGATCGGCTGGGCTGGGCTCCTCCCGGGGCTCGCGCTGGTGCTCGGCTCGCGCGAGTTCGCCGGCCGCCACGAGGAGCACGGCTGGGCGCCGGCCGAGAAGCTGGTGCCGGTCGCCTACGTCGCGTGGTCGCTGTGGCTCGTCGCGCTGGGGATCGGGCTGCTCGTCTGAGGCGCAACATCGAGGGCCCCGGCGCCGCGCACAGCTGCACGGCCCGGGGCCCTCGAACGTTGCCTGGGCGCGGGTGATCATCCCGCGCCCTGTGGGGGTGCTAGCCCTCTGCGCCCTCGGTGTGCAGGCGGTGCGCCAGCCCGCCGCAGGCGACCCGATCCCGCCGCTGCCTATCCTTGCTCGTGCAAGCGATGAGCCAAACGCGACTGCAGCGTGAAGAGCTCGATGAAGCCCGGCGAGGCCTGCTGCGAGAAGAGCCCGCCGGACTCGTTGAACGATGCGAGCGACGCGTCGTAGACCGCGTGCGGCGACTTGCGGGTCACCACGCGCGCGACGCCCTTGTAGAGCTTCACGCCGATCGTGCCGGTCACGTACTCGTTGACCGAGTCCATGTACGCGTCGAGGTTCTTGCGCAGCGGCTCCCACCAGAGGCCGGCGTACACGAGGTACGCCCACTGGCGGTCGAGGTTCGCCTTGAACTGGTTCTGGTGGATCGTGCCGGTGAGGCGCTCGAGCTCGGCGTGGGCCGGGATCAGGATCGCAGCGGCCGGGACCTCGTAGATGTCGCGCCCCTTGAGGCCGACGATGCGGTCCTCGATGTGGTCGACGATGCCGACGCCGTGCTTGATGCCGTACTCGGCGACGCGCTCGATCAGCTCGACGATGCCGAGCTTCTCGCCGTTCAGCGCGACCGGGACGCCCTTCTCCCACTCGATCTCGATGAGCTCGGACTCGTCCGGCGCTTCCTCGGGACGCGTGACGAGCTGGAAGACGTCGTCCTGCGGCGCGACCGTGAGGTCCTCGATCCAGCGGCCCTCGGACGAGCGGCCCCAGAGGTTGTCGTCGATCGAGTACGGCGGCGGGCCCTCGGAGCCGCCCTTGACCGGGATGCCGTGCTCGCGGGCGTAGGCGATCTCTTCCTCGCGGCCCATCTTCCAGTCGCGGACCGGAGCGATGACCTTGAGCTCAGGCGCGAGCGCAGCGACGGTGCCGTCGATGCGGACCTGGTCGTTGCCCTTGCCGGTGCAGCCGTGGGCGATCGTGTCGCAGCCGGTCTTGCGAGCGATCTCGACGGCGAGCTTGGCGATCAGCGGTCGGCCGAGCGACGTGAACAGCGGGTAGTTGAGGCCGTAGATCGCGTTCGCCTTCATCGCGGGGATGAGGTACTCGTTCGCGAACTCTTCGCGTGCGTCGATCGTGTACGTCTCGATCGCGCCGAGCATCTTGGCTTTGTCTTCGACGACCTTGTAGTCCTCGCCCGGCTGACCCAGGTTCACGGTGACCGTGACGACCTCGGCGTCGTACTGGTCCTGGATCCACTTGAGCATCACCGACGTGTCGAGGCCGCCCGAGTAGAGCAGGCAGACGCGGTTGACCTGGTCGGGCGTCGCCTCGTAGGACGCGGTCGGCGGTGTCGCTTGGATCGGGGCGTCGGACATGCAGTGGTCCTCAGGAGCGGTGCGGAAGGGTCAGCGCGCCGGCGCCGCCCGCGGAGGGCGGCGGCGCGCAGGGCTCACAGGGTATTGACCTGGCCGCCGCATGGGGTGCTCGGCCGACACCCCCGGCGCTGCGCAGCATTGGTGCAGTCCTGCGCAAAGCCGTAACACCTTCATCCGTACGGTCGTTGGCATGACGTTTTCCACTCTCGCCTGGCTCCCTCTCGGCCAGCGCACGGCTGCGGCGCGCCGTCGATGGGCCCCTGTCCCACGCCGCTCGCAGCCGCGTGCGGAGGAGCCGATGGCCAGGCGGGCCGGGCGCGCGGGACCGCGCCCGCTGAGACGCCCCGGC
>JAEYAL010000182.1 GCA_023404805.1 Actinomycetes bacterium
CGATCTGCGTTGGGGCTGAGCACGGTCAGGTCGGCGCCGCGCTCGGGGAGCGGGGCGACGAGCCGTGAGCCGATGCCGCCCGTGGCGCCGGTGACGGTGACCTTCATGGGGCCGAGACTAGAACGCCGGGCGGCGCGGGGTCAGTGGGTCAGCGCGGGCTGGCTGCCGGAGCCGCCCGGCCCGCCGCCGGTCTCGAAATCGTCGAGCCCGTCGCGCGAGCTGCCCTGGAGATCGGCCTCGTGGGCCACCGCGGCCGCGACGGCCGGCGCGACCTCGCGGTCGAACGCCGACGGGATGATGAAGTCTTCGCGGAGCTGGTCGGCGGGGACCTGCGCAGCGATCGCCTTGGCGGCGGCGATCTTCATCTCTTCGGTGATCTGGCGGGCGCGGACGTCCATGGCACCGCGGAAGATGCCGGGGAACGCGAGCACGTTGTTGATCTGGTTCGGGTAGTCCGAACGGCCCGTCGCCATGATCCGCACGTACGGCGCGGCCTCTTCGGGCACGACCTCGGGGTCCGGGTTGCTCATGGCGAAGACCATCGCGTCGCGGGCCATCCGCGACAGGTCCTTGGCCTCGATCACGCCCGGGCCGGAGAGCCCGATGAACAGGTCGATGTCGTCGATCACGTCGCGCGGCGCGCCGAGCAGCTTGCCCGGGTTGCTGTGCTCGGCGTACCACTTCTTCATCGGGTTCATGGTCCCGTCGAGGTAGTCGGCGCGGGTCGTCGACAGGGCGCCCTTGGTGTCGCAGCCGATCACGTCGCGCACGCCGGCGCGCATCAGGATCTTGGTCACGGCCACGCCTGCAGCGCCGATGCCGACGCAGAGGACGCGGAGGTCCTCGATGCGCTTGTCGATGATCTTCAGGGCGTTGTAGACCGCGGCGAGCGTCACGATCGCGGTGCCGTGCTGGTCGTCGTGGAAGACGGGGATGTCGAGCTCGGCCTTGAGGCGGTCCTCGATCTCGAAGCAGCGCGGCGCCGAGATGTCTTCGAGGTTGATGCCGCCGAACGTCGGCGCCATCAGCTTGACGGCCTTGATGATCTCTTCGGGGTCCTTGGTGTCGAGGCAGATCGGGAACGCGTCGACGCCCGCGAACTCCTTGAAGAGGACGGCCTTGCCCTCCATCACCGGCATCGCGGCCTCAGGGCCGATGTCGCCGAGGCCGAGCACGGCGGTGCCGTCGGACACGACGGCCACCGTGTTGCGCTTGATCGTGTAGTCGAACGCCTTGGCGCGGTCCTCGTGGATCGCCTCGCAGACGCGCGCCACGCCCGGCGTGTAGGCCATCGCGAGCTGGTCGCGCGTGCGCAGCGGAGAGGTGGCCTCCGTGGAGATCTTGCCGCCGTGGTGCATCGCGAACGTGCGGTCGGTCATGCCGAGGACGCGCACGCCCTCGTAGGCGCCGAGCAGGTCCTTCAGGGCCTGCTGGTGCATGACGCTGTCGCAGTAGACGATCAGATCGCGGACAGCGCGGCCGTGCTCGGCCGAGACGACGTCGTTCTGTACCACCTCGGCCTCGCACGCGACCAGCGCGTCTACGAGACGCGCAACGGCTCCGGGCGAGTCGTCGATCTCCACACGGAGAACGACCGAGTACTGGGCACTGGGTCTACTCACAACCCCTCCAGCATACGGAATCGGGGTGCAAAACCCTGCCCCGGTGGGCGGTTCGGCTGCACTCCGCAGTTTTGTTGCAAAGCAGTGCTGAAACTCCGCAATCACCTCGGCACGATGGCCCCATGTGGTTTCGCCGACGACGTCTGAGGCTCGGCGCCGCTCTGGCCGGCCGGTCAGGTCCGGTGCACGACCGTCGCCAGCGCCCCGGTCGCCGCGCTGCGGTGCGCGGCTTCGATCACGGCGAAGACGGCGCGGCTGTCCTCGGGGTCGACCGGTGGAAGCGAGCCGCCCGCGAGCCAGTCGCGCACGCCTGCGTAGAACGCGAGGTAGTCGCCGGCGAGCAGCGGATGCTCGCGGCTGCCGGTCTCGTCGTGGAGCCAGCCCGGCGGGTTGACGCCAAACGCAGGGTCGGTCGGCGGGAGCCCGTCGCGGAGCTGGGCCTCTTGCGCATCGAGCGACCGGACGCTGAAACCGCTAGCGGTGCCCGACACCGCGAGGCGGTCGGCGGGGACGGGGGAGACGGCGCCCATCGACAGGTGCGACCGGGCCCCCGAGGCGTGGGTGAGGGCGAGGAAGACGTCGTCCTCGGTGGCGGCGCCGGGCCGCACGCGGTCGATCTCCGCGTAGACCGACACGGCGGGCCCGAGCAGCACGAGCGCCTGGTCGATGAGATGGGCGCCGAGGTCGAGCAGCTGGCCGCCGCCATCGCGCGGGTCGCCGGCTTCGCGCCAGCCGTCCTTGATCTGCGGCCGGAACCGCTCAAACCGCGACACGAGGCGCTTCACGGTGCCGAGGGTCCCGGCGTCGACGAGCGCCTGCGCGGTCAGGAAGTCTGCGTCCCAGCGGCGGTTCTGGAACACCGTGAGCTTGGCGCCCGACGCCGCGGCGTCGTCCAGCAGCACGCCGACGTCGTGCGCCGAGGTCGCCAGAGGCTTGTCGACGACGACCGGCACCCCGCGCGCGAACGCCTCATGCGCGTAGGAGCCGTGGAAGCGGTTTGGTGTGGCCACGACGACCACGTCGGCGTTCCACGCGGCGTGGCTGTCAGCGGTGACGCTGGCGCCGGGATGCGCTGCGGCCGCCCGCGCCGCGCGCTCCGGGTTCCCGGTAACGACCACGGCGAGATCGAGGCCGGGCGTCGCCGCGATCAGCGGGGCGTGGAACACCTCGCCGGCCAGTCCGTACCCGAGCAGCGCCACGTCCATGTCTTGAACCTATCCGCGCGCACCGCCTCGCCGAACAGCGCTTGCCGCGGGCGCGCGGGACGCGCGGGTACCGCGCTAGCTTGTCGGCTCGATGGAGATCAGCGACGCCCCCGAGTTCACGAGCATCAGCGACCTGCGCTGGTCGGACTTCGACCGGCTCGGGCATCTCAACCAGGCGGTGTACCACGTGCTCTTGGAGCAGGTCCGGACCCGCTGGCTGGACTCCGTGCGGCCGGCGGAGCTTGAGCGCTTCGAAGCGTTTGTCCTCGCCCGCGTCGAGCTGGACTACCGCCGCGAGGTCGACTCGTCGCACGACCAGGTGGTCGCGACGACCCGCATCGTGCGGCTCGGCAACTCGAGCCTCACGTGCGAGCAGCAGCTGCGGCACCTCGACGGCACCGTCGCCGCATCGGGGCTCACCGTGATGGTCGGCTGGAACGCGCGTGAGCGTGGCAAGCGCGTGTTCGGCGAGGCCGAGCGGGCTGCGCTCCTCAGCTAAGAGCAGCACCGCCCGCCCGGCTCGGGTATCACCCGCCGGCGAAGCACTGCCGGCGGGCAAACTTGGCGCAGGTCGTGGTGTCGGACCGGCGTCCGGACCGCGTGACGACCTGCGCTACGGGGTCTTGACGACCTTGCGTACGGTGCGCAGCCCGCCCGGTGCGCCGACGGTGGTCGTCAGGCGGGACGCCTTGGCAAGCCGTCGGCCGAGGCGGACTGATCCGGTGACGCTGCAGCGGCCGTCGGCTCCCGTGGTGACCACGAGCGTCTTCGTCATCGAGACGCGCCCGGACCGGACGGTCACGCGGACCTGCTTCGGGCAGCGGCCCGAGCGGAGTGGCGCGACTTTGAAGTCGACCAGGATCAGAACGCCGTCCTGGAACAGGATCGTCGGCAGGCCTAGCGGCGGGAAGTCGCCTCCGCCGATCGTGCCGGAGCCCGGAGTCGTTCCGGTCGGGGTGGTCCCGGTCGGAGTCGTGCCAGTCGGGGTCGTGCCCCAGGGCGTGGTGCCCGCGGGGGTCGTCCCGGGAGTGGTGCCGGCCGGCGTCGTGCCCGGAGTGGTTCCCGGTACCGGGTCCGGCACGGTGATGTCGGCCTCGCCGCGGCGCACCGGCGTGACGGCATCACGGGCCGAGACGGCGACCGTGAGCCCCTCGACGGTGACGGCCTTCAGCCGCTGGATCTGCGTCCCATCACCGAGCTGGCCCGCGTGGTTGAAGCCCCAGCACTGGAGGGCGCGGTCCTGCGTCGTGGCGCACGCGTGGTAGTCCGCACCGGCGATCGCGATGATCCCGCTCAGATCGTCACGGACGACCGGCGTCGTCACGGGGATCGAGGTGGCGACACCCGCCGGCGGCAGGTACGAGCTCGTGCCCCAGCAGCTCACGTCGCCGTTCTCGCGCAGCGCGCAGGACGACCCGAACGTGCTGAAGACCGAGCGGGCATCGCTGATGCCCACCACCAGGCTCTGGCCGCGCGGCATCCGCGCGTCGTTGGTCACGCCGTTGCCGAGCTCGCCGTGGCTGTTCCGCCCCCAGCAGCTCACCTGCCCTGAAGCGAGCACCGCGCAGCCGTCGAACTGGGCCCACGGCGTCGTGTCGAGCTTCTGGATCCTGACGCTGTTCGGAATCTCGACCACACCGGTCGCGGGGACGCCGCCGCCGTACTGGTTCTCGACCATGGTGGCCCGGCATACCGTCCCGGCAGACCAGACGACGCAGAGCTCGGTGTCGCCGCCGCTGATGTCAAGAGCCCCGCTCACGTCGAGGTCCTTCGGCGCGTAGACCTCGTCGCCCATCAGCGCGCTTCCGAAGCTACCCCAGCAGCTGACGCGGCCGCCGTCGCGCAGCGCGCAGAAGCTGTTGGAGACGCTGTCGATCGCGATCGCGTCGTCCAGGCCCGAGACTTGCACGGGCGTGGTCGAGTCGATGCCGGTGTTGTCGCCGAGCGCGCCGCCAGCGTTCGAGCCCCAGCACTTCACGGTGTGGTCGGACAGGAGCGCGCAGCTTGAGATCGTGGAGACGGCGATCTCGGTCGCGTTCGTGATCCCGCTGGCCTGGACCGGCCGCGCGGCTGATTGCTTGGTGCCGTTGCCGAGCTGGCCGCTGTCGTTCGCGCCCCAGCAATAGGCCGCGCCGCCCTCGGCGACCGCGCAGGTGTGGATGGAGCCGGTGTCGACGGTAGCGGCGCTGGCGCCAGTCGGCAGGAGCACTGCGAACAAGACGAGTAGCAGCGGCGCCAGCAGACTTCCGAGCCGCGAGGGTCGAGCGGAGTGTGGTCGAGAGGCGGACATGGAGGACCTCGGTCGGGGGTGGGGTGGCCGGCCCGGGGGTGCCGTGCGGCCTCGTCAGTGGAGGCCCTGGCCCGTACGACACGCGCCGTCCAGCAATGGAGCGGCAGGCCGCCAGTTTGGCGCGTTTCCACTCGGCCTGTGGCGGGGTCGGCAAGCGCGGCGCCGGCTGACCGGGGCAGCACGACCGCGACGCGCCCCGCGCAGCTAGAACGAAAGCGATGGCCGCCCCCGGACACCGCTCCGAAGCAGAACAGAAGCGCCTCAACCGCCAGCTCGGCGAGGTGCTGCAGGAGCTGCGCATCGCCATGCCGGGTGTGCAGGTGCTGTTCGCGTTCCTGCTCACGGTGCCGTTCGCCAGCGGCTTTGAGGACGTCGACGACGTTGAGCGGCGATCTACCTCGTAGCGCTGCTCTGCGCCGCCGTGAGCTCGGCGGTCCTGATCGCGCCGATCGCCTACCACCGGCTGACGTTTGAACGCGGCGAGAAGGAGCACATCGTCGACTTCGCCACCCGCTGCGCTGTCGCCGGCCTTGCGCTGCTGTCGCTCTCGATGACCGCCAGCGTGCTGCTGGTCGTCAGCTACCTCTTCGGCCGGACCGCCGCCATCGCCGCAGCGGCGTTCGTCGGCGCGGTGTTCGCATGGCTGTGGTTCGGGTTCGGCTGGTGGCGGCGCCGCACGCGTCCGGATCGCCGTCCAGACGCGTAGGCTCAGGCGCGTGCCCGACACCGAGCTGACCGACGACGCTGCGATCGATGAGCTGGCCGCCGAGGCTGCGGCGCCCGCGCCGCCCACGTCGCTGCGCCTGCTCGACGGCAGCTCGCTCGTCTACCGTGCGTTCTTCGCGCTTCCGGAGTCGATCGCGACCTCGACCGGCGAGCCGACGAACGCGATCTTCGGGTTCGTCTCGATGCTGGTGAAGCTGATCGACGAGCACGGCGACGAGCCGACCATCGTGGTGTGGGACCGCGGCCATTCTGGCCGCAAGGAGATCCACACCGAGTACAAGGCCAACCGCTCCAGCCGCCCGGACCTGCTCAAAGAGCAGTGGGAGCACATCCCCGAGATGGTCGAGGCGATGGGGTACCACAACCTCGCGATCGACGGGTACGAAGCCGACGACGTGATCGCGTCGATCGCCGAGCGCACGCGGGCCGCGGGGATCAAGACCACGATCGTCACCGGCGACCGCGACGCCTTCCAGCTCGTCGACGACGGCCTCGTGACCGTGCTCGCGACCGGTCGCGGCATCACCGACACCAAGCGCTACGCCGCCGCCGACGTGCTCGAGCGCTACGGCGTGGGCCCAGAGCTGATCCCCGACCTGTGGGGCCTCAAGGGCGACACGTCCGACAACATCCCGGGCGTCCCGGGTATCGGCGACAAGACCGCGACGGCGCTGCTGCAGCAGTTCGGCTCGCTCGAGAACGTCCTCGCGAACATCGACCAGGTCTCGGGCGCCAAGCGCAAAGAGAACCTGACGAACCACGCCGAGGACGCGCGCATCTCCAAGCAGCTCGCGACGATGCAGCGCGACCTGGATCCCGGCCCGGTGCTCGAGACGATGACCGCGATCGGCGACCGCTCGAAGGCACGCGAGCAGATGCGGCGCTGGGAGCTGCGCGACCCGCTGCGCCGCATGGAGGCGCACCTCCACGACACGGCGGAGGAAGAGGCGCAGGCCACCGCGACCGTGCGGATCGAGGCGTCCGTCGACGACGCGGGCGTGCCGGGGATCGCAGGGCTGCCGACCGACGCGCCGGCAGCCGTCGTCATCTTCACCCCGGCCGTCGCGGAGGGCGAGCTGCTCGCGGTCGAGACCGAGACCCGCTTCGCGGCGGCCGTCGGCGACCGTGTCGTCACGGGCACCGCCGCCGACGCCGCCGAGGTGATCGCGGCGCTCGGCGACCGCCCCGTGATCGCCCACGACGCCAAGTCGCTTGGCGTCGTCCCCGCGAACCTCTTCCACGACACGCTGCTGGGGGCCTACCTCCTCGACGTCGCACGCCGCGCGTATCCGCTCGCTGAGCTGCTCGAGGAGTCGGGCATCGCGATCGCCACCGGCGACCCGCTCGCCGACGACGCCGCGCGGCTCGTGGTCTTGGCCGAGCGCCAGCGCGAGCTGCTTGGGCAGCGCGGCCAGCTGAGCCTGCTCGACGACATCGAGCTGCCGCTGGTCGAAGTGCTGCGGGCCCTGGAGCTGCGGGGCATCCGCCTCGACGTGCCCGCGCTCGCCGTGATCACCGAGAAGGTCAAGATCGAGACCCGCCAGCTCGAGGAAGACATCTACACGCTGGCGGGCAAGTCGTTCACGATCGGGTCGCCGCAGCAGCTCGGGGCGGTGCTCTTCGAGGACCTCGGGCTGAGCCGCAAACGCCGCGGCAAGACCGGCTTCTCGACCGACGCGCGCGTGCTCCAGCAGATCCGCGACGAGCACGCGATCGTGCCGCTGATCGAGCGCTGGCGCGAGCTCAACCAGCTCACGAAGACCTACCTCGACACGCTTCCGCACCTCGTCGACGACGCGTCGCGCCTGCACACCACGTTCGAGCAGGCGATCGCCGCGACGGGGCGCCTCTCCTCGACCAACCCGAACCTGCAGAACGTGCCGGTCCGCACGCCGCTGGGCCGGGAGATCCGCGGCTGTTTCGTCGCGCCGGAAGGCCGGGTCCTGCTGTCGGCCGACTACTCGCAGATCGAACTGCGGCTGCTCGCCTACCTCGCCGGCGAGGACGCGCTCAAAGAGATCTTCCGCACGGGGCAAGACGTCCACACCGCGACCGCGTCCAAGGTCTTCGGCCTGCCGCCCGAGGAGCTCGACGGCGGCCACCGCTCGAAGGCCAAGATGGTCAACTACGGCATCGTCTACGGCCTCTCGGCCTACGGGCTCGCCGAGCGGCTGAACATCGGCCGCGAGGAGGCGCAGGAGATCATCGACGCCTATCTCGAGCAGTTCCCGGGCATCAAGGGCTTCATCGACGCGTCGGTCGCCCAGGCCCAGGAGCACGGCTTCGTCGAGACCGTCTGGCACCGCCGGCGCCAGATCCCCGAGATCCGCGCCCGCAACTGGCAGGTCCGCCAGCTCGGCGAGCGCCTCGCGACCAACACGCCGATCCAGGGCACGGCCTCCGACGTGCTCAAGCTCGCCATGCTGCGCGTCGAGCGGGCGCTCGCGCCCTACGGCGACCGTGCGCTGCTCGTGCTCACGGTGCACGACGAGCTCGTCATCGAATGCGACGAGGGGCTGGCCGATGAGATCGAGCCGCTGGTCGTCGAAGCGATGACCGGCCTGTGGGAGCACGAGCCGCCGCTCGAGGTCGACGTGGGCCGCGGACGCACCTGGCTCGAAGCGAAGTAACGCCCCGGCCCCGACCGAGGCTCGCGCGCTGCGGGCGGATGCGCGCCGCGCTCAGGCAGCGGCCGAGCCCGGCGCCCCGCCGGTCGGCGCGCTCGCGGCGGTCAAGTGCCGGATCGCGGTGACGATCGAGTCCAGCGAGCACGGCTTCGGCAGGATCGCGCCGACACCGAGGCGCTCGGCCCGCTCGCGGTTGGCCGCGGTGAGGTAGCCCGAGCTCAGGACGAGCGGGAGATCGGGCCGCAGCGACCGCGCGGCTTCGATCAGGTCGAGCCCCGTGAGGCCGGGCATCGAGAGATCGACCACCACCGCGTCGAACGCGGCCGGATCGGCGCGGAGCGCCTCGAGCGCCGCAGAGGAGTCGGTGAACGTCGTGACCGCGCAGCCGTGCAGCGGCAGCCCGCGCTCGGCCAAGCGCGCGAGCGCCGGATCGTCGTCGACGAACATCACCCGCGGCTGCGGGGTCGACTCGGGCTGGGCCTCGGCGACCGGTTCGTCGGCCGCTGGGTCTTCGACAGCGGCATCGCTCGCCGGAAGCAGGACCGTGAACTCCGCTCCGGGCCCGCCGACCAGGTTGTCGGCGGTGATGTCGCCGCCATGTCCGCGGACGATCGACTGCGCCGCCGCGAGCCCGAGGCCGGTGCCGTCGCCCGCGGCCTTCGTGGTGAAGAACGGGTCGAAGATCCGCGGCATGACGGTCGCCGGGATCCCCGGGCCGTCATCGCGCACGCGCAGCCGCACGTAGCGCCCCGCGGGCAGCGCCCCGATCGGATCGCTGCCGGCGACGCCGTTGCCCGGCGCGCCCAGTTCGACGGTGTCGACGCTGACCGAGATGTGGCCGCCGCCATCGGCCGCGGCATCGCCGGCGTTGCCGACGAGATTCACGACCACCTGATGCAGCTGGCTCGAAGAGCCGAGCACCGCCGGCGGCGCCTGCGGCCCAGGCGGAGTCAGCTGCACGCCGGCTGCCAGCGTGGGGCGGACGAGCTCGCACGCCTCGCGGGCGACGGCTGCCAAGTCGAACGGCACGCGGACCGGCTCCTCCTCGCGGCTGAACGACAGCAGCCGCTTGACCACGTCAGACGCCCGCTCGGCGCCGCGGCGGATCTCGTCGATGCTCGTCTCCGGCGAGATGCCAGCCCGCAGCTCGGTCTGGGCGACCGAGGCGTTGCTCCAGATCGCGCTGATCACGTTGTTGAAGTCGTGGGCGATACCGCCTGCGAGCGTGCCGATCGCCTCGCGCTTCTGCGACCGCAGGCGCGCCGCGTCCTCGGCGCGGCGCTCGGTCACGTCGCCGAGCACGCCGAAGATCCGCAGCGACTGGTCGTCCTCGCGCTCCACCCGGCCGAGCACCGCGACCCAGCGGACCTCCGGGCCGTCGTCGCTCTGGCGCAGGATCCGGCACTCGACGTGGAGCCCGGTGCGGTCGGCGAGCGCGGCGTTCGTCGACGACTGCACGTGGCCGAGGTCCTCCGGGTGGACCATGCTGAAGACGTCGGTCGCCGGCATCGTCGCGCCTTCGCCGCCCGGTTCGATGCCGAGGATCGCGCAGGTGCGGTCGTCGCCGGTCGCCAGGCCGGCGCGCAGATCGAGGGCGAAGCGGCCCATCCCGGTGACGGCCATTGCGGACTTGAGCTGCTCGGTCAGCGCGCCACGCGCCTCCTCGGCGGCTTGGCGGCGCGTGATGTCGATCGTGCTCCCGACCACACGCTGCAGCTCGCCGCTGGCGTCTCGCACGGCCTTGATCTTCACCTCGACCCAGCGGTAGCCGCCGTCGGCGTGCCGGAGCCGGTACGGCGCCATCGTGAACTCGCCGTCGGCGTCCTCCGTCGCCGAGCTCGCCAGGCTCTCCAGGTCATCGGGGTGGATGACGGAGTGGTAGCCGTCGGCCAGGAGCTGGTCGAGCGGGACGCCCGTGAACCGCTCCCACTGCGGCGACATGTATTCCATGGCGCCGTCGGGACGGGCCATCCACAGCAGCTGGGGCAGCGTCTCGGCCAAGAAGCGGAAGCGCTGCTCGCCCGGGTCGGGCAGCCCGTCCACCTCGTGCGCGACGTCGATCCGCAGCAGGACGCTGTCGAGGGAGCCGTCGGGCGCTGCCACCGGCAGCATGGTCACGTTGCGGCGCACCGGCGCCGGAACCGGGTCGAGCGAGGCGACGGCGATGTTGAAGGACGCGCAGAGCGTGGGGTCCTGGCGGGCGTTGGCGAGCTGTGATTCCCATTGCTCGAGGTTCGCCGCCGGACCCGAGAGCGCGAGGGCCAGCGTCCGCAGGGGAGCGCCGACCTGGACCGGCAGCGGGCTGTCGTGCTTAGTTGCGCGCACGACGGATCGGAGGCGGCCGTCAGGCTCGAGCACCACGGACACGCCCCGGTGCGCGGGGATCCGCACGGCAGGCGGTTCGTCTTCGTCCTGGTCCTGCGGCGTCGGCTGCAAGGTGGCTGCTCCAATGTCCGGCCGGGGGCTCTGAGCAGCCCCGCAGCCCACCGTAACCGCTCCGGGCGACGCCGATGGCGTCTTGCTTGCCGTTCATACAGTTGGCCGACGAGAACGTCCAAAGTGGACGGACGGGCCCGCATCACCAGCGGCTGCGCCGGTTTCTGGGAGGAGGACGACCTGTCACGGGCGCGTGACCGCAGCCCGCCGGGCCCCGTGCATGGGGTACCCTTGGCAGTTCATGACCCAGACCATTGAACCTACGACCCCGGACGCCACGATCGTCCCCGGCAGCGACGGCCTGCTGCTGGAGATCGACGGCCGGATTGTTCCCAACTACGACGCGACCATCACCCCCTTCAAGGAGGGTGACGTTGTCACCGGCAAGGTCGTCCGTATCGACCACGACGAGGTCCTCGTCGACATCGGCTACAAGTCCGAGGGCGTCATCCCCTCGCACGAGCTCTCGATCCGCAAGTCCGTCGCCCCGAGCGACGAGGTGGAGCTCGGCGAGGAAGTCGACGCGCTCGTCCTCATCAAGGAGGACCAGGACGGCCGCCTGATCATGTCGAAGAAGCGTGCGCGCTTCGAGAAGGCATGGCGTCGCATCGAAGCTGCCGCCGAATCCGGCGAAGCGGTCGAGGGCAACGTGATCGAGGTCGTCAAGGGCGGCCTGATCCTGGATCTGGGTATCCGCGGCTTCCTGCCGGCCTCGCTGGTCGACATCCGCCGCGTCGCGAACCTCGACGAGTTCATGGGCACCACCATCGAGTGCCGGGTCATCGAGCTCAACCGCCAGCGCAACAACGTCGTCCTCTCGCGCCGCGCGGTGCTCGAGGAGGAGCGCAAGGAGCAGCGTCAGGAGATCCTCGACCGCCTGCACCCCGGCGACGTCGTCGAAGGCCAGATCTCGAACATCGTCGACTTCGGCGCGTTCGTCGATCTCGCCGGCATCGACGGCCTCATCCACATCTCCGAGCTGTCGTGGTCGCACGTCAACCACCCGTCCGAGCTGCTCTCCATCGGTGAGACGGTTCAGGTCAAGGTGCTCGACATCGACCGCGAGCGCCAGCGCATCTCGCTCGGTCTCAAGCAGACCCAGGAAGATCCGTGGCAGCGCGTCGTCGACACGTACAACGTGGGCGACGAGCTCGAAGGCGCCGTCACCAAGGTCGTCACCTTCGGCGCGTTCGTCGAGATCCTCGACGGCGTCGAGGGCCTGGTCCACATCTCCGAGCTCGCGGCGCACCACGTCGAGAACCCGCGTGAGGTCGTGGCCCCCGGCGATCCGGTCAAGGTCAAGGTCCTGGAGATCGACGACGAGCGTCGCCGCCTCTCCCTGTCGGTCAAGCGCGTCGAGGGCCAGGTCCTGCCGACCCGCACGCTCGAAGACGGCTACGACGAGGTCACCGACGAGGGCTACGACGCCGCTGACTACGTCGGCAACTACACGTCCGAGGACCCGGTCGCGGTTGACACGACCGAGATCGTCGAGGGTGATGTCGAGGCCGTCGCCGAAGTCGAGGCTCCGGCCGACGCTGAGGTCGAAGGTTCGGCCGACGTCGAGGGCGAGATCGCCGAGGGCGACGAGGCTGCTGAGCCCGCCGCCAGCGCTGACGCTGACGCCGACGCTCCGGCTGCCGAGGCCACCGAGGAGCCGGCCGCTGAGGCCGACGCTCCGGCCGAAGAGGCCTAACAACTGATGGGAACCGGCGCCGCCCCTGATGGCGGCGCCGTCCCCTTCATCGGGCTCACGGGCGGGCTCGGCGCGGGCAAATCCACCGCGTTGGCACTGCTCGGCGAGCTCGGCGCGGCCGTGATCTCGGCCGACGCCGTCGTCCATGAGCTGTACCGCGGCGAGCCGCTCCGCTCGCTGGTCGTGGAGCGGTGGGGGGACGGTGTCCTCCAAGCCGAAGGGCATATCGACCGCTCGGTGATCGCTGAGCGCGTCTTCGCTGCGCCCGACGAGCGCGCCTGGCTCGAGAGCGTCATCTGGCCGCTGGTCGGCCAGCGCATGGCCGAGTTCCGCGAGCAGGCCGACACCGAATTCCAGATCGGAGCCGCTGGGGCACCGCGCGCGGCCGTCGTCGAGACGCCGCTGCTCTTCGAGGCGGGCATGGCTCCGCTGTACGACGCGACGATCGCCGTGATCGCCCCTGAGGACGTCCGTGCCGAGCGTGCGGCGGCCCGCGGTCATGCCGCCGTCTCCGAACGCGACGCCCGCCAGCTCCCGCAGCAGGAGAAGGCCGACCTGGCCGACCACGTCGTCGTCAACGACGGCTCGCTCGACCATCTCCGCGAGCGCCTGGCCAAGGTGCTCGACGCGGTCGCGCCCCCGCGCTGAGACGCCACGCAGCGCCGGTGACCGCCGGTGGCTGTCCGCTCCGGCCGGAGACCCAGATCCCTCGTTTCGCCTTCCCCGGGCTCGAAACGGCGGCTCAAGTGGGAGGCCTGGTGCCCCAAACGGGTCATTCTCGGCGCGCTGGGGAATAGCATGGCCACTGCACCCTTGACGCACAAGCTGCGGCCCGGCCCTCGGACGCGCGCGTCTGATCGGAGAACTCATGGCGAAGACCAAGGTCAAGAAGAAGACCAAGGAAGAGAAGCTCAAAGCGCTCAAGAAGAAGAACAAGGCCGCAGCGAAGAGCAAGGCGAAGGTCAAGGAGCTCAAGAAGAAGGCCAAAGCCAAGGCCAAGCTCAAGGACAAAAAGCGCGACAAGGCCCGCAAGGCGCGCCGCAAGCTCAAGGCCAAGGCCAAGAAGAAGTAGTCGGAGCGCGGGGCGCCGGCCGTCCAGGCCGCGCCCTGCCTCAGTCGGCCCGCGCAGGAGCCGACGCCGCTCGGGCGTTGACGCGGACTAGAGCCCGGCGGGGTGGCGGGCCACGAAGCCCGCGCTCGACCGCTGCTCGCTGGTCCAGCGGGTGCCGCCCGAACGCAGCGCGCTGGTGTCGTAACGGCGGCCGTCGACGACCATGTACGCGTGGCCGCCGTTGGCGAAGACGGTGATCCGCTGGCCCGGGCCGGCGAGGCCCCAGCTCATGAAGCCGCCGGACGTGAGCGGGGAGCTGAGCAGGCCGCCGGCCGCAAGGGCGTAGGAGATCGAGCCGGAGCAGTCGTAGCCGCCGCTCGCGCCGCCATGGCCGCCGCCCCACACGTAGGGCGTCGTGGCGATCTGGTTGGCCGCGTTGACGACGCGCGCGACGACGGCGTCAGCCTGGCTGGAGCCGGTAATCCGGGGAGCCTCGGAGGTGGCGCCGCTCGCATCGGTCGCAGCCCGGGTCGCCGCGATCTGGGCCTGCTCGGCGCGGCGGATCCGCGACTGCAGCGTGCGCAGTTTGGACTTGCTCCCGTTCTGGCGGGCGAGCTGGCGGGCCTGGCGCTGGAGCAGCGCGCTCCGCACGGCGTTGGCTTGGTCGCGGTCCTTCGCGGCCGCGGCGGCGAGTGCCTGGAAGCGCGTCTCCTCGGTCTGGAGCTTGGCTTCCTGCTTCGTCGCGTCGGTCTTGGCGCTGCGCACCGCTTCCAGCGCGTGAGCGTTGCGCTGCTGCACGCGCTGCTCGAACTCGACCTTCTCGATCGCTTCCTGGATGCCGGCGGAGTCGATGATCGTCGTGGCGAGATCCGGGTTGCCGCGTCGGTAGGCGGCGGCGAGCGTCTCACCGAGCGTGCCGCGGGCTTCGTCGGAGCGCTTTTCAAGGCGGGTCAGCCGCACACGGGCGTGGACGAGCCGGTCCTGCGCGGCGAGGAAGGCGTCGCGGCGCGCGGCTTCGCGGGCGCTCAGCTTGGCGAGGCGGCGCTCGGCCACGGCCAGCCCGTCGGCTGTCGCGTCGATCCGGCGCTCCTCGGCGGCGACGGCTGCGCGGACCCGCGCAGCTGCGGCGCGGTCGGCGGCGACATCGGCCGAGACGACCGGGACATCGGCGCTCAGGAGGTAGGCGCCAGCGGCGGATGCGGCAAGCGCACCGGCGATCGCGGCGCGGCGAAGGGACGGATGTGGGAGGAGGCGAACCATCGATGCGGGCATGCGCGGCCGGGGGCGGGCCGGAGCACGTCCGAAGGACGGTAGCGGGACTCGGCCCAGATGACGGCCGAATCCATGCAACGTGCAGGGCAGACGCGGGGAGGAGGGGCCAACCCGCTCGTGGCCGTGCCAAGCTAGAAGCGTGGCTCAAACGAAGGCACGCCAGCCGTCTGCGCGGTCGGCACCGCGCAAGCGGTCCGCCACGCAGAGCCGGCCGACGAAGAAGCGCGGCGCCGCCCGCGCGCGTCGCCGCTGGCCGGTCTGGCTGGCTGCGGTCGCGATGCTCGCCGGCGGCGCCTACGTGGTCACGCACCCGCTCGTCGACCATGCGGTGCAGGAGATCGCGCTGCCGCTCCGCCACGAAGACGTCATCCGCCAGCAGGCTGAGGAGAAGGGCCTCGATCCGTCGCTGATCGCTGCGGTGATCTACACCGAGACCCATTTCGTGCCGCGCGAGTCGTCGGCCGGGGCGCAGGGGCTGATGCAGATCACGCCGGAGACCGCCGAGTTCATCGCGCACCGCAGCGGCGGCACCGCGTTCGAACAGGCCGATCTCGACTCACCGCAGATCAACATCGCCTATGGCACCTACTACCTGCGCTACCTGCTGCGCCGCTTCGACGCGAACGTCGTCCTGGGCCTGGCGGCCTACAACGGCGGTGAAGGCAACGTCGAACGGTGGGTCGCCGAGGCGGCTGAACGAGGCGAGGAGTTCACCGCCGACGACATCCCGTTCCCGGAGACGCGGCACTACGTCAAGAACGTGCTGAAGGCCCAGCAGGAGTACCGGGCGACCTACGCCGACGAGCTCGGCCTGTAGCGCCGCATCGGCCGACGGCGGGCACGCGATCAGGCGCGGCGGCCGTCTGCAACGCGAAGCGCGACCGGCGCCCGAGTTCCCGCGTAGGCTGGACGGCACCGGATCCTACGATCCTGCACCCTTCGACGCCTCCCGTGGAGACCGTGCATGCGCACACCCTCATTCGCTCTCGTCTCGGCCACGTTTGCGGTCGCGCTGTTCGCAGCCGGCTGCGGTGACGACGAGCCGGGCACAGCGGAACCGGGGACCCCTCAGGCCAGCACCGCGCCGGTGCCCGAGACGACGCCTTCGCCCGCGCCGTCGACCCCGGGCGGCAGCCCCGACGATCCGGGCTCCGAGCCGCCGCAGGGCAGCACGAAGGCCAGCGACGACACGATCACCGAGTCGATCGAGAACTCCGCCGACCTCACCAGCCTCAAGACCGCCGTCGGCGCAGCAGGCCTCGGCAGCACGCTCGAGCAGCCTGGCCCATACACCGTGTTCGCGCCGAACAACGACGCGTTCGCCAAGCTCGGCTCGCGTCTCGACACGCTCCTGCAGCCTGCCGCGAAGTCCGACCTCGCGAACATCCTCAAGTTCCACGTGGTCAGCGGAGAGCTGAAGGTCAAAGACCTCAAGGACGACGAGCTCCTCACGACGCTCCAGGGCGACCGCCTGCGCGTCTCCAAGAAGGGCAACACCGTCACGATCGGCAACAGCCTCGGCAAGACGACCATCGTCGCGGCCGACACGGACGCGTCGAACGGCGTGATCCACCTCGTCGACACGGTGCTGACGCCGAAGGAATAGCCGCGCCGCTCGGGGTGGCGGGCTCGATGTCCCGCGCGACGCGGCTCAGGTGCCGCGGCCCGGAGCCAGGCCCCAGCGGGCCCAGAGCGGCTCGACCTTGCGGCCGCCTGCGCGGTTGAACTCGCGGCGCAGGTTCGCACCGGACAGGAAGCCCGTCCCGTACTTCGTGACGATCTTGCGCATGGTGCGCTCGAACTTCGCGTTGCCCATCGCGTCGCGGATCTCGCGCATCGCGCACACGGGGTTGTCGTAGACGAGGCCGTACTGCCCGACGTGCTTGTTCCAATAGGCCATCGACCCGGTGATGAACGTCGTCGGCGCCGCGACGGTGAACCGCCGGGCGGGGTAGCACGTCGGCCGCGGCAGGTCGGACGCGGTCGTCCACGTGTACTCCAGGAAGCTCGTCATGCCCTCGTCGACCCACGGCTCGCGGAACTGGTCGTTGCCGACGAGCCCGTAGAACCACTGGTGGGCGGTCTCGTGCCGGGTCACCTCGGAGGTGGCATCGGTGATCACCGCCCCGGGGTACTCCATGCCGCCGCCCGCTTCGATACGGGCCACGATCACGTCGAACTCGGGGTACGGGTAGTCCGGCAGACGCGTCTCGAGCTGCTCGAGCGCGCCGATGGCCTGATCGAGCGCGTCGCTGCGGTCGCCGCCGGCTTCTCGCGGGCTCCACGACCGCACGATGGTGCCGCGGCGGGTCTTGCCGGTCACCTCGGCGAAGTTCGTGCCTGCCGCCCAGAAGGTGTCGCGGGCATCGATCACGCTGGTGGTCGTCGAGGTGGCGCCGCCGGCGTCGGGCGTCGTCGTGGTCGTGCCGGACGCCGCGATCTTGACCGCCGTCGGGTGGTGGAGCGCCAGGGAGAACCGCGCCCACGACGACACGAAGCTCTCGCCGTAGGACGAATACGACGGGAGCCGCCAGCCGGTGGCGTCGCGCTGGGCGACGACCGGCAGGGCGTTGCCGAACATCCGGACGCCTTCAGCGATGCCGAAGCGGTCCTGGATCTCTGGCGCGGTGATCGAGAGCGTCAGCGTGATGGTCGTGCTGGCGCCGGGCGGCAGCGTGCCAGGCAGCAGGACCTCGAGCGCCGTGCAGTCGCGTTCGGTGCGGCCGGCCGAGCCGCCCGCGATCGCGCTGATCTTGACGGCGCGGTTGCCGCAGCCGACGGCGCCGTTGCCCCAGAGCCGCAGCCAGACGCGGGCGATGGGGCCGGGGCCCGCGTTCCGCACCGTGACCGCCTCGGTGCCGGTGAAGGCGGTGCCGTCGCCGGTGGTCGTGAGGTCGGCGTCATACGAGACGGCGTCGGAGTACGGCGTCCGGACCGTGCCCGCGGCCTGGGCGGCGGACGGCGCAGCTGCGGCCGCGAG
>JAEYAL010000202.1 GCA_023404805.1 Actinomycetes bacterium
GGCATGGCCTCCGCGATCCCGGTCCCCCGACGCGGTATCGTGGCGGCGCCGAGCCGGTCCGAGGACCAGCTCCTGCGAGCGCGGCGCAGCGCCCAGGTCCCCCAACCCAGGCGCCGCACCGTGGAGAGCAGCCCGGTCGGGCCGCAAGTCTGTTCATGGGTGGGCCGCGTCATGCGGCGCACGCCTTCTCCTGCGCTTTGCGCAGGAACGCTCCGACGGCACGCCCGCTGAGCGCCGGTGGCGGCAGCTCGGCGCGAGCTGTGCGCCCGTCGGGGCACGGGACGGTGACGTAGTCCGTGCGGAAGGGGCCCAGGAATTGCCGCTGGCGACGCTGCCCGTCCTGCGTCCAGTGCAGCGTCCCGTCGCCGCGCAGCTCGAACGCGGCGACTCCGGACTCGATGGCGGGGGTGGAGGTGCGGCCCTCGCTGCGCAGCCGCACGCCCGTCGCGTGCTCGGGCAGCAAGACCACGGTCGTGGCGGTGGCGCCGGCCGTGCTGCTGGCGTCGCGCGCGATCTGCAGCGCCATGCCTTCACGCTCGATCTGCGCGATCGGCCGTTTGCAGACACTGCCGTAGTCGCCGGGCGAGGCGCTGTCGGGGGCAACGAGGCAGACGGTGTCGGTGTCGTCGTTGACGAGGGCGTAACCGGGGCCGCCCGGGGTGCCGAACGCGTGCGCCTTGCTGAAGTCGACGCGGGCCTCGTCGGCAGCGGGCACTTTGCCGCGCAGCGACGTCGCATCGGTCGTCGGCGTCCCCAGGATCGGGAGCTCGGCCACGCTGGTGCCGGTCATCGTGAAACTCGCGGCGCCGACGGCCAGCACCGTCGTGAGCCCGGCAAGGGCCGCCGGGCGGCGGCGCCTGGCCGTCCGCGGTGCGGTGCCGGGCTCAGGCTTCTGCGCGGCGGCAGCCAAGCGGCGGTCGAGCTGGTCGAGGAAGTCCCTCATCCCGCACACCCGTAGGCGCAGGAGCGCCGCGTCAGCTCGGTGGGGCCGGGGGGAGCCACGTACATACCTCGCCGCTGCGAGGTGTTTGTGACCGCGGTCGGCTGCGCGGCCTCGGAGTTGGCGCGTCAGCGCTCGGTCAGGGCATCGGACGCCGCGCCGGCCGGCGCTACTTCGCGCAGGCCTGCTTGCGAGCGGCCTTGATGGCGTCGTTGACGGCCGGCCCCCGGAGCTTGGGGTCGATGGGCGGTCCGTTCACCGTCCTGCCGCCGGGGCAGGTGAATGTGATGCCGGTCGTCTTGAACGGGCCGGGCAGCACGACGTTCTGCGCGCCGCGTTCGTCGGTCCAGCGCAGCACGCCCTCGTCGCGCAGGTTGGCGACGGCGACCCCGGACTCGACCTGCAGCTTCGCGGGCCGCCCGCCGACCGTGAGCCGCACATCGTCGGCGTCGTCCGGCAGCAGCAGCACCGACAGCGCTGTGGCGTCTGGGTTGAGCTGCGTGTCGCCGGCGCTTTGCAGCAGCATCCCTTCCCGTTCCACGCGCGAGACGGGCTGTTTGCACGTCGAGCCGTAATCGCCCGGTGCCGCGACATCCGGCACGACGAGGCAGAGGGTGTCGGTCTTCGCGTTGAGCAGCGCGTAGCCCGGCCCGCCCGGCGTATCGAACACGTGGGCTTTGCTGAAGTCGACGCCAGCGTCGGCCGCGGCGCCAGCCCGGTCTTTGATCGCCGTCGCGTCGGTGGTCGGCGTCGAGAGGATCGCGAGGTCGGCGACGCTGGTGCCCGTCATAGTGAACGTGGCGGCCGCGGCGGCGATCAGCGCGGTCAGGCCGCCGAGCGCCACTGGCCGCCGACGCCGATGCCGAGCGGGGGCTGGCGACGGCCGCGGGGAGGCCTCGAGCTCAGGATGCTCGTCAGCGAGGGTCGCGAGGCGGCGCTCGAGGTCGTCGAGGAAGTCGCGCATCAGCGGCTGCTCATCCGGTCGCGGACGGTGGAGAGCGCACGGCTGACGCGCTGCCGGACGACCTGCTCGGAGACGCCGTGGCGCTCCGCGAGCTCGACGTAGTCGGCATCTTCCAAGTGCCGGCCGATCACGGCGGCGCGCTGGGCTTCGGGCAGCTCGCGAATCGCTTCCAGGGCGTCAGCCACCTCGGAGCGAAGCTCGGCGTAGTCGGCGATGTCGCGCTCGCTGAGCTGGATGGGGCGGGCGTCGAGCTGGGCGTGGGCGGCCCGCTCGCGGGCGGACTTGCGGTGGCGTCCGAGCAGCACGTTCGAAGCGATGCCGTACAGCCACGGCGTAGCGGTCCCGTCGCCGGTGTCGACGAAGCGGTACCGGCCAGTCAGGGCGGCGACGAAGATGTCGGAGGTCGCGTCGGCGGCGTCCTGCGCGCTCAGGCCCTGCCGCGCGCAGAACGCGAGAACTCCGCGGGAGTGTCGGCGATAGAACAACGAGAACGAATCAGCGGGATTGGTGCGGTCGCGGAGCAGCGCCGCGTCGGACGGGCTCGGGGAAGCCACGTCAATACCTCGCCTGAGCGCCGCGTTTGTGACCGGCCAGCACTACTGGTCCAGCCAGCTGGCGCACTTGCGCTCGATTGCTGGGTCGTTCGTCCACCACGCGAGCTACTCGAAGTGGACGCGTCCATTGCTGCGGGCCTGGGCCTGGCGCAGCTCCACCTGGGCGAGCCGCGCGAGGGCGGCGCGCAGCAGCCGCTCGAGGAGGTCGAGGCGCTTGGCCTCAGAGCGCAGCTCCAGCAGCCCCTGTTTCGCGGCGCCGCCGAAGGCCACGCGGGCGGCGATCCGGAACGACGCCTCGCCCTCGTCGCCGAGGTCGGGGACGGAGCCGGTGACGCGCTCGGCCAGCTCGGCGAACAGGCCCAAGGCGCCCTCGTCGTCGGTGTCGTCGTCATGAGGGCTGAGCGGGTCGTCGGCCAGCCAGCGCACCGGAGCCGCGGGGAACTCGTCCTCTTCGACCTCGCCCTGGAGCTGGAAGCGGCGGGTGCCGTGCGTGACGATCTCGAGCCGGCCGTCTTCATGCCGGTGTGCGACGCGGTCGATCTGCACGGCGCAGCCGATCTCGCGGGCCCCTTCGTCGTCGACGAGCAGGACACCGAACTCGGAGCCCGTGTCGAGGCAGTGCTGCACGAGCGCGCGGTAGCGCGGCTCGAAGACGTGCAGCGGCACCTCCTCGCCCGGCAGGGCCGACATGGGGAGGAGGAAGAGCGGGAGTCGCTGCGGGTCGTCCGGCATTGAGAGAAGAGGCTAGATCAGTGGACGCCTCATCGCCGCACGGAGCCGGTCGTCCCGGTGACGACCCGGCCGCGCGGCGCGCGGCCGGACCGCCTGCGCCGCTATTCCTTGGTCGCGGTGACCATCAGGTTGTAGAAGATCTGCGTGGGCAGGCGGCCTTCGAGCAGGTGGCGGTCGACCTGCTGGAAGGCGAGGTAGCCGCGGTACGCGTACCAGCGCCATGCCGACGGGATCGAGTACGGGTCGGCGGTCGACTCCAGGGCGCGGTTGGTCCAGCCGAACCAGTTCGCCAGCAGCTCCTCGCCCGTGACCTTCACGTCGCCGAAGCCGGCCGCCTTGGCATGCGCCGCGAGGTCGTTCGGGACGAACGCGTGGACGTCGACCATGTGCTCGAGGCCGTGGTACTCGTCGCCAGGACCGTCGCCGTACGGCAGGGCCTTGCGCGCCCGCATGACCGTGCGCCACGCCGGGGCAGCCTTGATCGCCCACTTCTTCGGGTACTGGGCGATCTGATCGCCGATGCGCGACGGCTCGCCGGCGAAGAAGACCTTGCCGCCCGGCTTGAGGACGCGGTTGAACTCGCGGAACGCCTGGTCGAGGTCCGGGATGTGGTGGAGGATCGCGTGGCCCAGGATCAAGTCGAAGGAGTTGTCCGGGAAGGGCAGCGTCTCGGCGTCGACGACCTTGGTCTTGACGTTGATGCCGAGGTTCTTGGCGTTGGCTTTCAGCGCCTTGAGCATGCCCGGCGAGATGTCGGTGCAGGTGAGCTCGCCGATGACGCCGGCCAGCGCGAGGTTGAGCGAGAAGTAGCCGGTGCCGGCGCCGATCTCCAGCGCCTTCGCGAACTTCGGAACGGGCTTGCCGAAGACCTTCTCGGCCTTCATCATCACCTGGCTCTGGCCGATGTCGCCGTAGTCGATGCCCCACTTGGCGTCGTACGTGTCGGCGGCGCCGTCGTGGTAGCGCGTGTTGACGTCGCGGATCTCTTCGGCGGTATCAGGGGCAGCCATCAGGCGCAAGAAGTTACCGGCCGGTAGCTTCTGCTGCGGTGACCGCCCCGATCGTCCAAGAGAACCAGCCCGATGGAGTGCCGCCGCTCGAGCTGACCGGCGAGCGCACGCTGCCCGACGTCCCGATCGAGAACTACTGGTACCAGCGCCACGTTGTGGTGTATCGGTGGATCGCCGAGCAGGTAGCGGGCCAGCGCGTGATCGACATGGCGTGCGGCGAGGGCTACGGCTCCGACCTGCTGGCGGCCAAAGGCGCCGCGAAGGTGACGGGCGTCGACGCCAACCCTGAGGCCCACGAACACGCGCGCCTGCGCTACGTCCGCCCGAACGTGTCGTTCGCCCGCGAGCTCGTCGAGACCTACGAGGAGCCGTGCGACGCCATCGTGTTCCTCCAGACGATCGAGCACGTGCAGGAGCCCGAGAAGCTGCTCGAGCGCTTCGCGTCGATCCTCGCGCCCGGCGGCTCGCTCTACGTCTCCACGCCAAACGTCCTCACGCTCGCCCCCAAGGGCGCTGAGCGCTCCGACAACCCGTGGCACGTGCACGAGTACAAGCCGCAGGAGTTCGAAGACCTCTGCAAGTCGGTCACCCCCAACGTCGAGATGTACGGCGTCTGGCACGCGAACAAGCTCCGCGCGCACGAGCTCGTCCTGAAGGCCGGCTGGGACCGCGTCCACAAGACGCTGCGGATCACCAAGCCGTTCTACAACCGCTTCATCCCGATGATCAGCGCGGGCGACTTCGCGATCAAGCAGGGCGACCTGACCACGTCGCTCGACCTGCTGGCTGTGCTGAAGCCTTGACCGGCGTTCTGACAGCGCGCGGTTGGCTCGCCTGCCGCGGGCAGGCCCTCAAGCCATGACCCCCGGCGTGGGGGACGGCGGCGCGCTCGCGATCGTCCTGCACACGCACATGCCGTACGTCCACGGCTACGGCACGTGGCCGTTCGGCGAGGAGTGGCTGTGGGAGGTCTACGCGACCTCCTACCTGCCGGTCTGCGAACTGGCGCAGCGCGCGCCGCTGACGGTGTCGCTGACGCCCGTCGTCGGCGACCAGCTCGAAGCGCCGGGCGCAGCCGGCCGCTGCCTGGAGTTCTACGACGGCGTGCGCCGCCGCTCGCACGACGAGGACCTCACCTGGCTCCGCATGAAGCCGGTCGAGCTGGCCGGTGAGATCGCTGCGGCCGAGTACTCGTGGTCCCGCCACGAGGCGGCCATCGCGGGCATCGACGCCGAGCGCGGAGACCTCCTGCGGCCGCTCGCCGAGGTGAGCACGTGGACGTCGGCGGCCACCCACGCGGTGCTGCCGCTGCTCGCGACCGAGGCGGGCGTCCGGCTGCAAGTGGCGACGGGCATCGCGTCGCACCGGCGGCGGGCAGGCGGTTGGGGCGGCGGCATGTGGCTGCCCGAATGCGCGTGGGACCCGGAGCTCGAAGGCGCGCTCGTGGACGAGGGCGTCCGCACGGTCTGCATCGAGGTGGCGGGCGGCGGCGACGGAGTGATGGCGCCCTGGCGGACGCCGGGCGGCCTGCAGGTCGCGCCGATCGACCGCACGCTGATCGACCTGATCTGGCATCACACCGGCTATCCCGGCGCTGGCGACTACCGCGATTCGCACCGCCGCAGCTATCAGAACGTGCCGCTGTGGGCGAACCACGGCCGCGCCTACGACCCAGCCGCCGGACAGGCCCAAGCCGAGGCTGACGCGGCCGCGTGGGCGCGCGCGTGCGCGAAGCGCCTCGCTGGCGGCCAGGCGGCGGTCGTGGCGTTCGACACCGAGCTGTTCGGCCATTGGTGGCACGAGGGCGCGGCCTTCCTCGCGGCGGCGGTCGAAGCGCTGGCGGCCGAGGGCGTGGAGCTCGTCCAGCTCGACGAGCTGCTCGCCCGGCTTTCACCCGGCCTGGAGGTCGCGGACGCGCCGCCGGCGAGCACCTGGGGCGCGGGCCGCGACCTGCGCACCTGGACCGGGCCGACCGTCTCGACGATCGCGTGGGAGCTTCGCCGCGCCGAGCTTGGTGCGCTGGCGGCACGCGAGCCTGGCACGCCGTCTGACGCCGCGTTGCGCGACCTGCTGGCGCTGCAGAGCAGCGACTGGGCGTTCATGGTGACCGAGGAACGCGCCGCCTCCTACGGCTGGGCGCGCTTCGCCGACCATCGCCAGGCTGTCGATCGGCGCTCCGGACCGCTACCGTCCTCTGCGCCCCGGCTGCGCCACCTCGCCCCCGATCTCGCGCGGGACGCGCTCGCCGTCGGCTGACCTGAGAGTGCCGTTGCGTCTGCTGATCCTCACCTGGGAATACCCGCCGATCGTCGAAGGCGGGTTGGCCCGGCATGTCTGCAAGCTCGCGGAGGCGCTCGCCCGCCGCGGCAACGAGGTGCACGTCCTCACGCGCGGCGATCGCGCGCTGCCCGAGACGGCCGTCCAGAGCGGCGTCCATGTGCACCGCGTCCCCGAGCCGTCGCGCCCGCGCGACCTCGATGAGTTCGTGGCGTGGATCGAGCACATGAACGACGACATGCTCGCCGCCGGCCGCGCGCTCGAGGCCGAGCTGTCGTTTGACGTCGTCCACGGCCACGACTGGCTCGTCGCCCGGGCCGGCAAGGCGCTGGCCAAGGACATCGGCGCGCCCTGGGTCGTGACGGTCCACGCGACCGAGCATGGGCGCCACCAGGGCTGGGTCGAGAACTACCCGCAGTCGCACATCCACGGCGTCGAGCGGTGGATGACCCACGACGCGACGCGCGTCATCGCCTGCTCGCATTACATGCAGGAGCACTGCGCCGAGATCTTCGAGATCGACCCGGGCCGGATCGACGTCATCCCGAACGGCATCGACCCGACCGACCTGCGCCCGCTCCCCGACCTCGCCGAGTACCGCGCGCGGTTCGCAGCGCCCGACGAGCGGCTCGTGATCCTCGCCGGCCGCCTCGTCTACGAGAAGGGCTTCCAGCTTGCGCTCGAGGCCCTGCCCGGGATCATCGACGACCTCGGCAAGGTCCGCTTTGTCGTCGCCGGCTCCGGCACCCACGAGGACGAGCTCAAGACCCAGGCGAGCCAGCTCGGCTTGGACGACCACGGCACCTTCCTGGGCTGGGTCGACGACATGCAGCTCCACTCGCTGTACGCCGTGGCCGACCTCTGCATCATCCCGTCGATCTACGAGCCGTTCGGGCTCGTCGCGCTCGAAGCGATGGCGTCCGGCTGCGTCTGCATCGTCGCCGACACGGGCGGCCTGCGCGAGATCGTGCCCGAGACCGCCGGCCTGCGCTTCACCGCCCGCGACCCGCAGGCGCTGCGCGTCGCCGTCGAACGCGCCCTCACCGACGCCGACCTGCGCGCGGAGCTCGTCGAGGAAGCCCGCGAGCACGTGCGGCGCTTCGACTGGGACGAGATCGCCGACCACACCCTCGCGCTCTACGCGGGGCTCCTCGGCACCAGCGCCCTCGCGCTCGACTAGTCCGCACCCGCCGGCTCCGCGGCGCGGCAAGAGCTGCCCGGCCGGGTGCTGATGCGCCAGAAGGCGGTCCGGCGGCCGCTGCATGTGATCGCCCGGAATGCCCGTGCCCAGGCTGGTCCGAAAGCCGCACGTAGCGGGAAAATCCGAGTGTGAAGGCGGTCACATACGCTCAGTTTCGGGCCCCTCCGCGCCGATGGGCTCGTTAGGGTACGAACCCGAACCAAGCATCGACGCCGAGTCGCCGCACCACGCGGCGAACGGGGGAACCACCGGATCTGCACCCCCATGCAGCTCCAGGGGCGAATCGCCAGCGAGCTGGCGTAGCGCGAAAGCGCGAGCCCGGCAGCTAACCCCGTAGGCGACACCCGCATGATCGCTTCCCCCCAACACGCTGCGCTGACGCGCACCTACGCCCAAAGCGCCTCGCTGCGCCCGCTGGCGATGCTCGCCGCCCTCGCGGCGGCGATCGCCGTCGCGTTCGCTGGGGCCCCGGCCGCGCACGCAGCCCAAGGCGGGGTCTCCGTCAGCTCGTCGAGCTCCACGACGACCAAGAAGGCCAAGGGCGCCGCGTCCGACGACGCCCCTGCGGTCAAGCCGAAGTCGGTGTCCAAGCCGCAGCTCAAGCGCGCCCAGGCGCTGCTGCGCCTCTCCGCCACCGGCACCCACGACGCCGCCACCCGCAAGGTCGTCAAGCGCTTCCAGCGCTACCGCGGCATCGCCACCAGCGGCATCGTCGACCTCGCCACCTACCTGCAGATCAAGGACGCCTTCGCGCTCCTGGAGACCGGCGGAGTCGGCATCGCCGACGCCGACACCACCGCGCCCGCAGACGGCGGCGGCGCCACCACCGGCGACGGCGTCGCACCCGTCTTCGTCCTGCCGCCCAACGTCGCCCCGATCACGCCCCAAGAGCGCGACATCCTCGACAAGATCGCCCAGTGCGAATCCAAGGGCGACCCCAAGATCGTCTCCGCCAACGGCCTCTACCGCGGCAAGTACCAGTTCGACCGCGCGACCTGGAAGACCGTCGGCGGCACCGGCGACCCCGCCGCCGCCAGCGAAGAAGAGCAGGATCAGCGCGCTGCCATCCTGCTCCGCCAGCGCGGCACGGCTCCCTGGCCCGTCTGCGGCCTCTAAGCCGCAGACTTCAACGGGTCCAGCGGCACGGACCGATACGGTGCGCGCGTGACCGCTGACGGACACGAGGCGTTTCGGGCGACCGTCACCGGCCGCGTGCAGGGTGTCGGGTTTCGGGCCTCCACCGTTGATGCGGCACTTGCCGCCGGCGTGCTCGGCTGGGTCCGCAACCAGGACGACGGCAGCGTGCTCGTGCACGCCGAGGGGCCACCGGACGCGCTGAAGCAGCTCGTCGCGTTCCTCGGGACGGGGCCCGCTGGCGCGACCGTCGACGACGTCGAGCTCGTCGGCGTCAAGGTCGAAGGCCACGAGCAGTTCGCGGTGCGCGGCGAGCCCGCTGGCCGGTTCGCCGTCGAGCAGGTCGTCGGCGACCGGCTGTCGTTCACCCTTGGGCTCCAGGTCGACGGCGCGATGCGCTGGTGGCGCGTTCCGAAGGAGCCGTCGATGAACCCCGCCGACAAACGCATGGCCTTCGAGCTCGACGCCGCTGACGTGCATGAGGCCGGCGTCGGCGTGACGATCTGGGACGAAGGCGCCTACGAGCAAGGCGGCCGCGTCGCCTGGCCCGAGGCGATCGACCGCGGCCACGCCGTGTTCGTGCTCCACGGCAAACAGCTCCGCGGCGGTTTCGCGCTCCAGCGCACCCGCTCAGGCGGCGCCCACCCGCAGTGGCTGCTCATCAAGCGCCGCGACGCCGACGCGCAAGGCTGAGCACCTGATGCCCGAAGGCGCCCGCCGCGTCGCACTGGCCACGGTCGCCGCCTGCACGGTCCTGGGGCTCGGCGCCGCGCTGCTCCCCTGGATCTCCGACCTCGTCGGCCAGGACTGCACCGCAGCGTTCTACGCCGAGTACTACCCAGACCTGTGGCGCAAACTCGCGCTCGGCGCCGTCGGCCTGGTTTGCGCCGCCGCGGCGGTCGCAGCGGCGTGGGGCGGCTGGATGATCGCGACCGACCGCGTCACCAAGCGCCGAACGATCGCGGTGGCGGCCGGTGCCGCGTGCCTCGTCGCCGCCTACGTCGCCGCCCCTGCGGACGCGCTCGCCGTCGACGACGCCGGCAGTTTCAGCTGCTACATCACCGGCGGCTGACGGCCCGCCGAGCCACCTTGGCGATCGACTTGGGGCGGCCTCGGAAGGCGCGCCGCCGAACGTCAGTCGACCCAGTGCATCCGCTGCGGCGCATCCCGCAGCCGGATCACCTTCGCCGGCGCGCCAACGGCGACGGCGTTGTCAGGCAGGTCCTTCGTGACGACGGCATAGGTGCCGACGATCGCGTTGTCGCCCGTCGTCGTCCCTCGCAGGAAGCATGCGCCGTACCCGACCCACACGTTGTGGCCGACGCGCACCGGCCGCGAATAGAGGCCCTGCTGGCGGATCGGCGTCTCGATCAGCATCACGGCGTGGTCGAAGTCGATGAACATCGAGCGGTCGGCCACGATGCACTCGCGGCCCAAGCTGATCGACTCATACGTCGAGAAGGTGCACTCCTGCCCGACGACCGTCTTGGCGCCGATCTCCAGGCGGCCGGCGTGGACCCGCAGCTTGGAGTCGTCGCCGACCCACGACCAGCGCCCGAGCGACACGACCGCGCCCTCCGAGACCTCGAACTTGACCCGCTTGCCGATGAAGCACGGCCCATCGGTCTGCAGGCGCTTGCCGAGCACCACGCGCCACTTGAAGTACCGCACCATCGCCGCGATGTAGTTCGGCTTGATCAGGTGGTTCTTCGCTGCGAAGCGGACGAAGGTGAGCACGCCGCCGTGCAGCGGGGGAGGGGCCAGGCGCGGCCAGTCCATCGGCGCGTCGGTCTGCGGCGGCTCCTCCTGCACAGTCACCTCCCGATGGTCCCACAGGGCTGCGCGCCGCGCCCGCCGGGCCACGCCCAGCGTGCAGCCGCCCGCGGCACCCGCCCTGCGATCATGAGGCCATGCCGTCCGACCAGCCCCTCGCCCAGCGCCTGCTCGACGGGGACCGGCGCGCCCTGGCCCGCGCGATCTCGCTCGTCGAGCGCAACGACCCGGCTGGCTGGGAGCTGGTCCGCGAGGTCTACCCGGCCACCGGCCAGGCGCAGCTGCTCGGCATCACGGGGCCGCCCGGCGCCGGCAAGTCGACGCTGGTCGGCGCGCTCGCCACGCATTGGCGCGCACAGGACGACACCGTCGGGGTGCTGTCGGTCGACCCCTCGTCGCCGTTCACGCAGGGCGCCCTCCTCGGCGACCGCATCCGCCTGACCGAGCACTTCCTCGACCCTGGCGTCTTCATCCGCTCGATGGCCAACCGCGGGGCCCTCGGCGGGCTCTCCGAAGCCGCGCTGCAAGCCGCGCTGCTGATGGACGCCGCCGGCCGCGACCACGTCCTGATCGAGACCGTCGGCGTCGGCCAAGCCGAGGTCGACATCATCAACCACGCCGACACCATCGTCCTCGTGCTGATCCCCGGCTCCGGCGACTCGATCCAGGCGCTCAAGGCGGGCGTCATGGAGATCCCGGACATCATCGTCGTGAACAAGGCCGACCATCCGATGGCGCAGACGATGATCCGCGAGGTCAAGTCGGTCCTCGCGCTCGGCCACAGCCGCGACCTGGAGTGGCAGCCGCCGGTCATCCCGACGATGGCCGTCGACGGCACCGGCATCCCCGAGCTCGTCGCCCAGCTCGACGCCCACGGCAAACACCTCGCCGACTCCGGCCAGCTCGAGGAGCGCCGGCTGGCGAACCTGCGCAAGGAGGTCCTCGCGATCGCGACGCTCCGCCTGCGCGCTGAGCTCGAGCGCTCGCTCGCGGCCGACCCGGCCCTCGGCGCGCTCCTCGACCAGGTCGCGGGCCGTACCCTGGACCCGGCCAGCGCCGCCACTGAACTGCTGGCCGCGCGGGCCTAGAACGACGAAGACCCCGCTGGCAAGCGAGGTCTTCGAAATCTTGAGTCGCTTTCCTGACGCGGCTATCGCGCCGCAGATCTCGTTCGTGGGCGACTGGTTTAGGCCGCCAGGCCGGGCCAGTTGCGCGCGGACGGGAGATGCAAGCGAGAGCCCGTCAGGGAAAGTGACTAGCCCTGCAGGAGCTGTAGAACGCCCTGGTTGCTTTGGTTGGCCTGCGCGAGCATGGCCGTGCCGGACTGCTGCAGGATGTCGAGGCGGGTCTTGTTGACCAGCTCCTGCGCCATGTCGACGTCGCGGATGCGCGACTCGGCGGCGACCAGGTTCTCGTGGTAGGTCGAGATCGAGTTGACCGTGTACTCCATGCGGTTCTGGACCGCGCCGAAGACCGCACGCTGATCGGACACCGCGTTGATGGCGTTGTCGATCTCGGTCAGGTCGGTGGCCGCGCCGAGGGAGTACCAGGCGGTGCCGATGGCGGAACCGAGGCTGATCGTGGGAGCCGAGACGACTTCGCCGTCGTTGGCGCCGATCTGGAACGTCACCGTGCCGGCGGCGTTGAGCACCTTCGTGCCGTTGAAGGCGGTCTGCGAGCCAATCCGCTCGATCTCCGATGCCAGCTGGTTGACCTCCGACTGAATTGCGGTCCGGTCCGTCGTGCTGAGCGATCCATTCTTGTACTGCACGGTGAGCTCGCGAGCTCGCTGCAGCATCGAGTGCACCTCGGCGAGTGAGCCTTCAGCCGTCTGCACCATGGAGATGCCGTCGGCGGCGTTGAGCTTCGCCTGGGCGAGGCCGCGGATCTGGCCGCGCATGCGCTCGGAGATGGAGAGGCCGGCGGCGTCGTCGGCGGCGGAGTTCACCCGGTAGCCCGACGAAAGCCGCTGCATCGACTTCGAGGCCTGGTCTGCCGTGTGCGTGAGATTGCGGTGCGCTGAGAGCGCTTCCACGTTGTGTTGAATCCTGAGGGACATATCCGTCCTTGGTTCGTCCTGATCGAGGTAGGGGGTTGGTTGGTTCCGGTTTGGCTGAATGGACCAGCCGCTCGACCATGTCGTCGGCAGTCCCGTTCAAAGTTGAAGCTCGGCTACGACGCCTCTGGCGCGCGAACCGTGGTCCTCGCTGCTGTCTTCGGCTGTTCTGGCACCGTTCGCACACCCGTACGGACGGATGGACGAGGACTGGTGCCATCAGTGGACGCATTGACCGGAGCGGCGGGCTCCGGAAGCTTGGTCGGAGCGGACTGGGCGGCGGCGGCGTTCTCCGCGCGGACGGCCTCCCAGATCTCCTCGCGGTAGACCGGGACCGAGCGCGGAGCCCGGATGCCGATGCGGACGCTTGACCCCGAGACCTCCATCACCTCGAGGACGACGTCCTCTCCGATGATGATCTTCTCGCCGATCTTGCGGGTGATGTTGAGCATGGGCAGTTCCTCCCTGGATGCGCTGGCGCGCGCTCAGGCAGCGCTGGCCGAGGCCGAGGAGGTCCCGGCGGAGGCAGCTGGATCGGAGGGCGGGAACAGCGGCGCGCGGACGGGCGCGGCCGGTGCTTCGTTGATGACCTGGAAGCCGCGGCCTCCGGCGATCAGGATGGGAGCGCGGAGGTTCACGGAGCAGTCCGCCGGATCGTCGCTGGCGCGCACGGTCACGTAGACCGCCGTCTCGTCGTCGCTGGTGAGGCCGATGCGCTCGGCTTCGCCGTCGCTGATCTCGACCGCGTAGTCGACGAACACCGGCCACGGGCTCATGACCGGCAGGGCGAACGTCGGGTCGTCGAGCGAGTGGAGCCAGACGAACGCGCTGCCCTCGCCCTGCGAGAGCAAGGCGTAGCGGTGGCTGTCGATGCCGATGAGGCCGTGCGGAAACTCGATGACGCCGTCGTCGGCGATCTCGACGGTTCCAAACCGCGCGCTGTTGAGAGTGATTGGCATAGGAGAGCTTCCCTTTCCCTAGCGGAGGAAGTCCATGAGAGACGGTTGAATGACGTTGGCGCCAGCGCTGAGAGCCGCCTGGTACGCGGTTTGCTGCGAAGAGAGTCGGGTGATGGCCTCGGGCAGGTCGACGTCTTCGACGGCGACGAGCTGCGACGTGACGGCCACCTTCACGTCCGCGATCCGTGAATCGGCCAGTTGCGCGCGGTTTTGAGCGGCGCCGATCGTCGAGCGGGCAGAGACGACCGTGTCGAGGTTCGCGGTCAGGCCCTGCAGGACGCTGCCGCGGAGGCTGGTGAGGTCGGCCGGAGTCGAGCCGTTGAGGTTGGCGATCGCCGTGCGCATGGTGTCGAGCAACTTGCCGTCGCCCGGGGTTCCTCCGAAGATCGCGCCACCGTTCACATTGACCTGCAAGGTTTGTCCCGGGCCGATGCTGCGGACCACGGCGCCGGCGTCGCCGCCGTACGTGTCGACCGCGCCGGCGGTGTAGGGCGGGCTCGTGGTGTCCTGGCCGGCGAAGACGTACTGGTCGCCGAACTTGGCGTTCGCCGACGCCTTGACCTGCTCGAGCAGCTGGCCGAGCTCCTTGGCGATCAGCGCGCGGTCGGCGGGCTGCAGCGTGTCGCTGGCGCCCTGGATGACGAGCTCGCGGGTGCGGTGGATGATGTCGTTGACCGACGCGAGGGCCGAGTCGGACTGCGAGGTCCAGCCGATGGTGGCGTCGACGCCGCTCTTGTTGGCGTCGTTCTCGGCCAGCTCGGCCCGCAGGCGCAGGGCGCGGTGGGCCCCGGTCGGATCGTCCGCGGCGGTGCTGATCCGCTTGCCGGACGTGACCTCGTTGGAGCTGCGCGCGATCTCGGAGTTGCTGCGGCGGATGTCGGTCAGCAGGTGCTGACTCATCATGTTGTGCGTGATGCGGGACGGAATGCTCACAGCCCGACCCTCCCGGTCCGGTTGATGAGCACGTCGAGCATCTCGTCCATCGTCGACATCGCGCGCGAGGACGCCTGGTAGCCGCGCTGGAAGCGGATCAGGTCGGTCATCTCCTCATCGAGCGACACGCCCGACACCGACTGGCGGCGGGTTTCGACGTCGTTGACGAGGGAGATCGAGAGGTCGCGCATCGTCGCCGCGTTCGAGGCGTCGGAACCGGTCTGGCGGACGAGGTCCTGGTAGGCGCGGTCCGAGGTGCCTCCGCGCAGCTGCGTCAGCGCCAGGGCGATGTCGTTGGAGGCGGCGCCGGCGCCGGTGCCTGCGAGCAGGGTGGAGGCGGTGACGTTGACCGACAGGGTGCTGGCGGTCGAGCCGGTGAAGAAGGGCGGGGTGCCGTGGACGGCGTTGACGGAGCTCGCGAGGCTGCTCGCCACGTTGTCGAGCTGGGTGCGGTAGTCGCTGATCGCGGTCTGCACCTTGATGAGGCCGCCGAGCTGGCCGCCTGGGTTGGCGAGCGCCTGCGGCCACGTGGCGACCGACGGGCGGCCGGAGCCGTCGACGAGCGGGCTGGCTGCGTCGCCGAACGCGACGCTGACGCGGCCGTTGCCCTGGTTCGTGACCGACACCTGGCCGAGCTGCGCGAGCTCGTCGAGGATCAGGTCGCGGCGGTCGAGCATGTCGTTGGGCTGCTGGCCGGCGGCGACGGCTTCGCCGATCGCGTCGTTGAGCTTGGCGAGCTCGTCGGCGTAGGCGCCGACCTTGTTGCCCGGGGCCGAGGTGAGCTGCGCGTACTGCGTCGCGGCGTCGGTCCCGATCTGGGCCAGGCGCGCGTCGATGCCCTTCATCGCGTCCGTCAGGTTCTTGGCGTCGGCGACGACCTGGGCGCGGGCGCCGCTGTCGGTCGGGTTGTTCGCGAGCGTCTGGAAGCTCGACCACATCTTGTCCATCAGCGCGTTGAGGCCCTGGTCGGACGGCTCAGCGAAGGCGGCGTCGGCGCGGGAGAGGCCCTCGGCCAGCGCGCCACGCTCACCGAGGAGCATGTTCTGCGTGCGGGCCGAGATGTCGAGGTACTCGTCGCGCATGCGGTTGAACGCCGTGACGTCGACGCCTTGGCCGAGCCAGTTGACGCCGCCGTTCGTGGCGCCGTTGACGGCGATGCCGGGAGCGGCGGACGCGACGGTCGTCTGGCGGGTGTAGCCGACGGTGTCGGCGTTGCCGATGTTGTGCGACGCGACATCCAGCATCCGCTGGTGCGCGAGGAGGCCGCGGAGGGAGGTCTGGAGACCGCCGAAGCTTGAGATCTGCGCCATCGCCTACGCCTGCACGTTCAGGAGGCTGTGGGTCTGGGCGGGGCTGGGCGCCGCGTTGCGGTTGCCCTGCGGCGGCGCGTATGTGCCGTTGCGGGAGTCGTCGCCGGCGCCCATGAGGCGCACGAGGTGGTCGACGAAGGCGAGCTCCTGCCGCATGAGGGCGCGCACGACGAGATGCTCGTCGCGGACTTCGCGCAGCACGCCGCGCAGGCGGTCGCTGCGCTCGCGGGCCTCGCGGGCCGTCATCGGATCGAGCAGGGAGCAGAAGGCGTCGATGGTGATCGCGCTGCCGTGCACGCCGAGGGCCTGGCCGGCCTTCGTGAGCAGCGTGGTGCGGTCGGTCTCGAGGCGGCCGCGGGCGTCGGCCTCGGCCTGGATCTGGCCCACGAGCGCCAGCACCGTCTCGACTTCGCGCGTGCGGACCGCCCGCGCCTGGCGCAGGACGAGGTCGAGCATGCGGTCGGCCGAGCGCAGCTGGTCGTCCAGGTGGGCGATCAGCGCGGTGCCGAGGGCGCCGGTCTGGTGGGGGCTGAGGGCCGGAAGGGTCATGCGGTCGCGCCGCCTTCAGGACGGGTGTTCACGTCCGTGGCCTTCGGAGCGGCATCGGAGAGGGAGGTCTTCTTCGTCTGCGAGTCCGGGTGCCAGGCGGCATCGAACTGCTGGGCGAGCCCCAGGCCGCCAGCGGCCATGAGCGAGTCGGCGAGCGTGCTGGGCAGGCTCTCCTTCATCAGCTTCACGGCTGCGGGGGCGTCTTCGCCGTCGCTGCCGGGCGTCGGCTTCATCAGCTGCTCGGTGAGCTGGCCGACGAGCACGCGCTCGAACGAGAGCGCAGCCTGGTACTGCTGCTTGCGCTCGGTGGAGCCGTTCCGCACGTTGGCGGGAAGCAGCGCCTGGTCGACAGGCAGCGAGCTGGTGCCGACGTTCGTCATTACCGCTTCACTCCGAGAGCGATCTCGGCGATCTTGTCTTGCGTGGTGATGGCCTTGGACGCGAGCTCGTAGGCGCGCTGCGTCTCGATCATCGACGTCATGGTCTCGCCGAGGTCGACGGCCGACATCTCCAGCACGCCCTGCTGGACGGTGGTGGTGTTGCCAGCGGCGACCGCCGGGCCGGACTCGGGCGTGACCTCGAACGTGTTCTCACCCGCGGGGCGCAGCTCGCTCGGAGCGGCGACGGTCACGAGGCGCAGCTGGCCGGCTTCTTTGCCGTCGTAGGCGATCGTGCCGCGGGGGTTGATCGAAAGCTTGGAGACGTCCGCGTCCTTGGGCAGCGTGACGGTCGGCTCGAGCAGCTCGCCCGTGATGGTGGAGAGGCGGCCCTGCGCGTCCATCTGGAGGCTGCCGGCGCGGGTCAGCACGCGGGTGCCGTCGGCCTGGCGGACCTGGAAGTAGCCGGGGCCGTTGACGGCGATGTCGAGGTTGTTCCCCGTCATCTGGAAGGCGCCCTGGCGCGTGACGCGGCCGAGGTCGGTGATCTCGGCGCCGGTGCCGAGCTGCACCTGGTCGTCGATCGCGTGGCCGGCCTGCACGTCGTAGAGCAGGTCGCGGAAGCCTTGGCGCACGGGCTTGTAGCCAGCGGTGTTCACGTTGGCGATGTCGTTCGACAACGAGTCGAGGCGCGCTTGCTGCGCGTACATCCCAGCCGCAGCTGAATACATTCCTTCGAGCATGGTTCTCCTGTGGAGAAGCCCAGCCTCCGCGTAGCGGTCCGGCTAAGTCTTCGAGTTCACTGAAAAGGTCGGCTCCGCTGACCAGTTTCTTGAAGTTGTGCCGCCGTGGTCGATCAACCGTCCACGCCGGGTGTCGCCTGGTGGCGACGCTTGAGGGTGGTGCTAACGCAGGTTTCCGACCTGGTTGGCCTTGCCGAGGGATTCGTCGATCGTGGTGAGGACCTTCTGTCCTGCCTCGATCGCGCGCAGCGACGCCATCATCTGGACGACGGTGCGTGCGGCATCCGTGCGCGACATCTCGAGCTGGCCAGTTTTGACTTGGCCCTCGCCCTTGCCGGTCGCGGTGCCGGTGAAGTAGTTGTCTCCGCCCTTGCGGGCGTTCGGCAGCGCGAAGATGCCGACGTCGGTCGCCTGGACCGTGCCGTTCTGGGCGACCCGGATCGGGCGGTTGGCCTGGCTCAGGACGTTGTTGCCCATCGCGTCGACGAGCTCGCCGCGGTTGTTCGCCTGGAACTGGCCGTTGCGCGTGTAGCGGACGCCCTGGTCGGTCTGGATGGCGAAGTAGCCCTCGCCGGAGATCGCCATGTCGAGCGGCTCGTCGGACGGCTTGAGGATGTTCGGGCGCAGGTCGGTGACCTGCTCCTGCACGCGGGCGCCAGCGACCACCGAGCCAGCGACCTGGCCGGTGCCGAGGTCGGTGACGAGCAGGTCGCCGAACGACTGGACCGAGACGCGGTCGGACTTGTAGCCCGGCGTGACGGCGTTGGCGAGGTCGTTTGAGATCTGGTCCTGGCGCGCCATTTCGGCGACCATCCCGGATGCTGCGATCGAAAGTCCGCGTTCCATTGCCAGAGAGATCGGCGGCTGGGGCCTCGCCCTTGAGGACTGGACCAGCCAGTTGGCCTCATATCCAGTGATGGGGGCCCCGTGCCGATAACCGGGGCATGAGTCTTCCCGCGATCGAGGCAGCGCTGTTGCGCGATCTGATGCGGCAGGTCAGTGCGCAGACGCCCGGGCAGCTGCCCCAGCAGCTGCAGGTCGGCGAGACGCTTGGCGGCCGGATCGCCGTGGGGCCTGACGGCGAGCGCATGCTGATGATCGCCGGTGTGAAGATCCCGGCGACCCTGCCGCACGACCTCCCCGCTGGCCAGGCGCTGCGGCTGCAGGTGACGGAGTCGTCTGGCGACAAGCTCGTCCTGCAGGTGGTGCGCACGGCGGCGGATGCGGCCGACCAGCCGGTCGCTGGTCCGCGCGAGCTGCAGCAGCCCCAGCAGGCGCAGGGCGCCCAGAACCCCGTCGTGACGGTGCCCATGCCCACGGGCGCCAGCGCCCGGGTGTGGGCGGATCCTGACGGCGGACGCGGCGACGGCCACGACGGGGCGCGCGCCGAGAAGGCGCGCACCGGCGCGATGGTCGTGCGCTACGACTCGCCCGAGCTCGGCCGCGTCGACGTGGTGCTCCGCCTCGACGCCGAGCGGCTCGAAGCGACCGTGCTCGCGCCGGCGGGCGAGCCGCTGTCTCGCGTGCGCGGATCGTCGGCGAAGCTGCGCGAGGCGCTGCTCGTCGCCGCCCAGGTGCCGGTGTCGCTGCAGACCGCCGGGCGGACCGAGGACGCGGTGAACGTCCGTGTCTGACGAGCGCCCCAAGGTGCGGCGCGCTGCGGCGCTGAAGTATGGCGGCGGCCTCGCGCCGACGGTCGTCGCGGCTGGTTCCGGCGCGACCGCCGACCGGATCGCCGACCGCGCCCGCGAGGCGGGCGTCCCGGTCACGACCGACGGACCGCTCGCCGAGGCGCTCGCGCGGCTGCCCGTGGAGGCGGAGATCCCGCCGGAGCTCTACCGCGCCGTCGCCGAGGTCCTGATCTGGGCGCAGGGCGTCGAGATCGCGGCGCGCGCCGACCGCGCCGCCGTCGACCAGACCGCCTGACGCGCAAACGGACCGCGGTCCAACGTCGTTTCGCGACCCCGAACTTGAATCTGTTTGGCGGTGCATCCGCTGCGCCGGAAACGAGTCGGTCGGGAGCGGGACAGCCGCCCGCTGAGCCGGCTGGTCTGCTCTGCAGCGTCCCCGCTCAATCCTTGCGCGAGGCTGCCGACACACGGGGGTGATGGCACTGAACGAGTTCGACCCCAGCGGCCCGTCGGCCCCCATCACCGGGGACGACGATTTCGAGGCGGCCGTCGCCCACCAGACGGCGCAGATCGTGCGCGACGCCGAGGCCGCGCTCACCGCGTCGGACCCCGTGGCGTACGCCGCGGCCCTCGCCGCGATCGACGGCATCGACCACGCGCATCGCCGTCACCAGGCCCGCCTGCGGACCCTCGAACTCGGTTTCAACACGCGCGAACGCGTGCCCGCGCACCTGTTGGCGCGCCTGCTCTTCGCAGGACTGCAGGCCGTCACGCAGTGGCTTGAGGACGAGCCGCGGGAGCCGAGCCTGCTGGGCTACGCCGGAGTGCTCGGCGTCGAGCTGGGGATCTACCGGGAGGCGGAGGAGCTCCTCGAGGCCGCCGTGCGGCTCAATCCGGATCTGCCGTCGATCGAGAAGACCATCCAGACCGTCCGCCAGCGCCGGCGCGCGAAGGCGACCGTTCCGGGGATCCCGGCCGACGTGAAGCGGCAGCTGTCGAGCCTCAGGCCGCGCCTTCCGAAGGTCGCGGCGGCTGCGCAGCCCGCCGAGGGCCTCACGCTGAGCCTCTGCATGATCGTCCGCGACGAGGAGGAGATGCTGCCGCGCTGCCTCGAAGCGATCAAGGACGGCGTCGACGAGATGGTGATCGTCGACACCGGCTCACGTGACAAGACCGTCGAGATCGCGGAGTCCTACGGCGCCCGCGTGCTGCACCACACCTGGACCGGCGACTTCGGCGAGGCCCGCAACGTCGGCCTCGACGCGGCCACCGGCGACTGGCTGATCATCGTCGACGCCGACGAGGTGTTCGTCGGCGACGACGCCCGGCGCCTGCACGACCTCAAGGGCCGCACGTGGCGCGAGGCGTTCTTCGTCGAGGAGATCAACTACACCGGCGACCTCGACGACGGCACCGCTGCCAAGCACAACGCGCTGCGCATGGTGCGGAACCGCCCCGAGCACCGCTACATCGGCACCGTCCACGAGCAGCTCGCCCACCACCTGCCCGGCTATCTGCCCGAGCGCCTGGAGCGCACCGACATCCGCATGGAGCACTTCGGGTACCTCGGCGCCGTGCGCGAGGAGAAGGGGAAGACGGACCGCAACATGCAGCTCCTGCTGGACCAGCTCCAGGAAGAGCCCGACTCGGGATTCGTGCACTTCAACGTCGCGTCCGAGTACTCCGGCGTCAAGGGCGAGGAGGAGAAGGCGATGTACCACTTCCAGCGGTCCTGGGAGCTCACCATCGACGATGAGAACTTCCGCCTGCTGGGTTTCGTGCCGTCGATGGTCACCCGCTACGTCCGGTCGCTGCGCCTCCACGAACGCTGGGACGAGATGGACGCCGCGTGCGAAGTCATCCACAGCCGCTTCACGGGGTTCACCGACGTGTACTTCGAACAGGCGCTGGCGAAGTTCGACTCCGGCCACCGCGACGAGGGCATCAAGCTGCTGGAGAAGTGCCTTGAGCTCGGCGACGCGCCCGCCCATTACTCGGCGACCGTCGGCTGCGGCACGTACCTCGCGCACATGCGCATGGCGCAGGTCGAGCTCGAGGACGGCGATGTCGCGGCGGCGCTCGCCCGCATGAAGCGCACCCGCCAGGAGTACCCGAACTTCCTCGGCCTCATCGAGACGTACGTGACCGTGCTGCTGATCGATGGGACCGCGCCTGACGACGTGGTGGCCGAGATGACCGACGGCTTCGACCTGTCGCCCTCGGGCTGGTTCCTGCTCGCGATCAACCTGCAGGAGCGCGGCCACCTCGAGCAGGCCGAGGCGGCGTTCCGCGGCGCCCTCGAGCGCCGGCCGACGCTCGACGCCGCACGCGTGGCGCTCGCCGACGCCCTGCTCGTGCAGGGCCGCGTCGAAGAAGCCGCGCAGGAAGCCGAGAAGGTGCCGGCCGACGTGCTCGTGGGCGGGGCCGGCGTCCGTACCGCGCTGTTCGCGCGCCTCTGCCAGGAGGAAGGCGACCGGCTCGCCGAACAGCGAGACGTCCTCGTCGCCCAGCTGCCGAGCACGAACCTTTCGGACGACGTCAAGGCCGTGCTGACGGCGTGGGCTGACCACCGAGCAGGGCGCGCGGACGCCGAACGCCGGGAGCTTGGTGCGAGCGCGGTCAACGCGATCACCCCGCTGCTCGACGCCACCTTGCGCCTCGGCGCCGGAGAGGCGTTCGCCGACCTCGTCGCCGTCCTCGAAGAAACCGGCGTCGATCGCCGGGCCCAGCATGAGGTGCTCGCGCTGACGCTGCTGCGCCGCGGCCTGCACGAGATGGCGGCCGACGAATGGGTCGCCGCCGTCGAGGAGTCGGGCCCCGACGCTTCGGCGTTCGCTGGCCTCGCCGAGGTCGCGCGCGTCCAAGGCATGCTCGAGGACGCCCGCACGCTCGCCACGGAAGCGCTCGCGCTCGAGCCTGAGCACGACTTCGCGGCCCGCGTGCTCGAAGCGGTCGAGGGGTAGACACCGCCGCTCAGGCGGCGTTTGAGCGCGGTCTGGCGCTCCGTCCTGCGGCGCCTGAGCGCCCCGGTCGCCGCGCCCGATCGGATGTGAGAACAGTCACGACATCTCAGTCTTGACAACTCAGATCGTCCATGGCAAAACATGGGCACCGGTCCGGCACGGGAGCCGGACCACCGAAGAAGGAGGACCGAGGTGTTCCACACCGATCCCTTTGCGCTCCTGACGGATCTCGAGCGCCAGTTCGATCGCGCCCAGCAGAGCGCGGCTTCCCGCAACGGCTGGCTCCCCGCCGCCGACGTCATCGCCAGCGAACATGAGATCCGGGTGGTCATGGACGCCCCCGGAGTGCGGCGCGACGACCTCTCGATCGAGGTCCGCGATGGCACCCTCACCGTCTCCGGCGAGCGGCGTCCGCTTGACGTGACGGGCAGCTCAGCCCAGCGCATCGAACGCGGCTGGGGACGCTGGTCGCGCAGCATGAGGCTCCGCGATGGCCTCGACGCCGACGCCATCACCGCAAACCTCATCGACGGCGTGCTGACGGTGACGATCCCGGTGGCCGAGCAGGCCAAGCCCAAGCGGATCGAGATCGGAACCGGCGACGCCAGCGCTGGCGACGCCGCCGAGCTCACCACCTCGACGACATAGGGCGCCGCGCCGCGCGCGGCCACCGCAGCCCTGGCGACGATGGGGTGCGCCGGGCGAGGTGGCCGTGTGCAGCGGCGCGCCAGGACACTGGTCCAAACGTCCAGCCGAGGCTTCAGCTCCCGCCGCTCACGGGCGATCTGATGGAGGCGGACCCTTCCCAGGATCCGCACCGACGGCGTGAGGCCAATGGAAGGCCTCGCCACAGACTTCCAGGAGGAACACGGATCATGGAGAGCACTCGGCCAATGGCCAGCATCATCGGCTTCGACGCCGCGACGCTCGGTTCGGCCGGCGCCGTGAACCGTGGCCGCCGCGCCACCGACCCCGGCAACCAGAGCTTCGCCGAGGTCTACGACCTCGCTGCCTACGCGAACTCCGGCGACCGCAAGGCCGCTCGTGTCGAGACCCCGCGCGTGCTGGCGCCCGTCGAAGCGCATCCTGCTCCGACCGTCCTGAACCCGGCCGACCGCGCTGCGGCGGACCGGCTGTACCTGCACCTCACCACCGGCGGCAGCTGGCTCCGGGTGACCGACGACCACTCCGGCACCGTGGTCATGCGCCTGCATGACGACAGCGGCACGCCGGTGCGCGAGCTGTCGATCACGGAGCTGGGCGGCTTCGGACCAGAGGTCGCCTGATGGCTGGCATCTCGCTCAGCGGTCTCGCGTCCGGCATGGACACGGACTCGCTGGTCTCGCAGATCCTCGCTGCCGAAGGCACGGGCCGCACCCGGCTCTCCAACCAGCAGACCAAGGCCGAGGCGCGCGTCGCCGCGCTCCAGGGCTTCCAGACCAAGCTCACGGCGCTCAACAGCGCAGCCGTGCAGCTGCGCTCGGTCACGACGTGGGCGAACACGCAGAAGGCCACGTCGGCTGACGAGACCGCCCTCAAAGCTTCGATCTCCGCCGGCGCGGCGTCGGGCACCTACTCGGTGCAGACGCTCTCGCTCGCTGGCAGCGCGCAGCGCACGTTCACCTACACGCCGCCGAACAACAACCGCGCGGTCACGTTCGGCAACGTCAACATCACGGTCGCCAAGGACGCGACCCTCGACGACGTCGTCAAGCAGGTCAATGACGCGGGCGGCAACGTCACGGCGGTCAACGTCCAGGGCAAGCTCGTCGTCTCGGCGAAGACGACCGGCGCAGCCAGCACCTTCGCCTACTCAGGCACCCCGCTGTCCCAGGACTCGGCGCGGGCCGGCACGGACTTCACCTACAAGGTCGATGGCGGCGCGACGAAGAGCTCGTCGACGAACCTCGCCGCCGACGGCATCCCAGGCGTCGATCTGACCGGCCTGAAGATCGGCACCACGAACGTCACCGTCACCGCGCCCGCCCCGGACAGCGACGTGATCGTGTCGAAGGTCAAGGCCTTCGTCGACGCCTACAACGCCGTGCTCGAGACCGCGAACGCGGCCATCAAGGAGAAGCCGGTCAAGGACGCGACCCTCTCGATCGACATGAAGAAGGGCACGCTCTTCGGCGATCAGGGGCTGACGCGCACGATCAGCTCGCTGCGGAACAGCATGACGACCGCCGTGACCGGGATGGCCGGCACGATCAACGAGCTGTCCGACCTCGGCATCACCACTGGCCTCTCGACCGGTGCGGCGTCGACGCCCGACCAGATCGCCGGCAAGCTCGTCATCGACGAGGCCAAGCTCAAGGAAGCGCTCACGTCGAACCCGGACTCCGTGAAGGAGTTCCTCGGCGGCAAGTCCGGCACCAACGGCTTCGCGCAGCGCCTCGAGGGGCTCGTGCAGCCGATGACGCAGGCTGGCCAGGGCTACGCCGACCGGATCGACCGCGGCAACTCCGAAGTCAGCCGCCTCAAGTCGTCGCTCACGCGGTTCGACGAGCGCCTCGAGCGCCGCGAGACGCAGCTGCGGGCGCAGTTCGCGGCTATGGAGGCCGCGCTCTCCAAGAACCAGGCGCGCGCCGCGGACTTCTCCGCGCAGCTCGCCCGGCTCGGCTAGTCGGCCCCGGCCCAGCGGGTGGTTCTGCCTCCCGATCCGGACATTGGTGTGATCAGCGCTCAAGTCGGCGCTGCGATTGGCGATGTCTTGGGTAGCGATGTACCGGACTTCTTCTACTCCTGACGCCTACCGCGAGTCGGCCGTGCTCACCGCCTCGCCCGCCCAGCTCGTTGTGATGCTGTACGACGGCGCCGGCAAGTTCTTGCGGCAGGCCGTGGCGATGTACGAGCACGGCGAGAAGCAACGCGCCGCTACCGCGATCGGCCGCGCGCAAGCCATCGTCGAGGAGCTCTTCGCGACGCTCGACATCGAGCGCGGTGGCGATATCGCCAGCCGCCTCCAGGGCATCTACGTCTTCTGCCTCTCCGAGATGGCCGACGCCCGCATCGAAGCGGCGCCGGACCGCCTCCACGAGATCATCCGCCTGCTGGGCGAGCTCGGCGACAGCTGGAAGACGATCGCGGCCCAGGGCAACTAGCCCGCCGCTCTTCTCCGCGATGCCTGCAGCCGACCACCTCGCGCCGTACCGGCGCCTCGTCGAGATCGCCGAGACGGAGATCGCGCTCCTCCAGGCCGGCCACTACGACGAAGCCATGCGCCTCACCGCTGACTGGGCTGAGGCCCGCGGCCTGCTTCCGTCGAAGCCGCCGCGCGACGCTGAGCCGCTGCTGCGGCGCGCCCTGGCCCTCACGGCGCAGACCGATCAGAGCTTGAAAGCCGGCATGGCTGAGATCCAGCGCGAGCTCGGCTCCGTCGGCCAGACGCGCACGGTCGGGCGGGCCTACTCGCCTGCTGCTGCCGCGCCTGCGGTCAGCCGCATCGACACCGCGGCCTGAGCCGCCGGAGCGCTCCCGACCGGGGAGTCTGGACCGGCGCTAGACCCTCCACAACTCCTTGATGGTTGGCGGAGCAGACTTAGAACGCCGCTCGGCATGCGGCCGCGACGGCGCCCGCGACCAGCACGGTCACCAGGAACGGCGCCTGACGCCAAACGCAGACGCCCGCGGCGGCCAGCGCTGGCAGGCGGGCGTCGAGCACGAGCTCGCGGCCGTCGCTCACGGTCTGCACGACGATGAGCGCCGCAAGCAGCGGGACCGCGACGAGCGCGAGGATCCGCGCAGCGTCCGGCGACGGCTCGCGCGAGCCGAGCGCCAGCGGGCCGATCGCCTTGAGGGCGTAGCTGCCGACCGCGAGGACGAAGAGCGCTGCCCAGCTCATGGCAGCTCATCGGGGCCGTGGGGCGGGAGCGTCGGCGGCGGGTGCTCGCCGGGTACCGCGGTGCCACTCGCCCGGCCGTCTGCCGACGGCGGGTCTGTCGAACCTGCAGGAGGGCGGACGACCAGCAGCAGCGCCAGGCTGGCGGCCAGCACCGGGATCCCGGCCGGCGTGAGCGGGATCAGGACGACGGCGATCAGCGCGCCGGCCAGGGCGAGCTGCGTCGCACCCGGCTGGCGGAGCTGCGGCGCGAGCAGGGCGAGGAAAGCCGCCGGGAACATCGCGTCGAGCCCGTACTTCTTGGGGTCGAGCTCGCCGCCGAGCAGCGCGCCGCCAAGCGTTCCGAGGTTCCAGAGGATGAAGATCGCGATACCCGTGAAGAGGAACGCGCCGCGCACATGCGCCGGATCCGCTTGGGCGCGCGCCATCGCGACGGATTCGTCGATGACGAGGTGGCTGGCGAGCGCGCGGCGTCCGAGCGGCCGGGGGAGGAGCGAGGCGACCGACAGGCCGTACGCGGCGTTGCGCGCGCCGAGTAGCAGCGCGCTCGAGACGGCCGTGGCAGCTGCGCCGCCGGAGGCGATCACGCCGACCACGGCGAACTGCGAACCCCCGGTGAAGACGAGCAGCGACATCGCGCACGCCTGCGCGATGCTGAACCCCGCGCCGACGGCGAGGACGCCGAACGAGAAGCCGCCGATCCCGGTCGCCACCGCGATGCTCAGCGCCGGGACGCGGTACGGCCGTGCCGCGCTCACGCCCGCAACACCCAGCGCACGGCGAGGCCTGCGACCAGCGCCCAGAACGCTGCGCCGACACCGAGCACGGAGATGCCCGAGGCCGCCACGAGGAAGGTGATCGCTGCGGGCTCGCGCTCGGTCTCGTCCTCGAGCGCGCCGGCCAGCGAGGCCGCGAGCGCCCCGAAGAGCGCCAGTCCGGCGGCGGCCTGGATCACCGCGCCGGGCGCGGCGGCGACGAGGGCAGCCAGGGCTGCCGAGCCGATGGCCAGCACGAGGTAGGTGCCCGAGGCCGACACTGGCGCCAGCCAGCGGCGCGAGCGGTCCTCGCCCGCGTCGGGCCCGGCCGCGAGCGCAGCCGTGATCGCGGCGAGGTTGATCGCGTGGCCGCCGAACGGGGCGCCCGCTGCGGTGCCGATGCCCGTGACCGTCATCGTCTCCCGCCACGGGACCGAGTAGCCGAAGCTCGTCATCACCGCGACGCCTGGCACGTTCTGCGAAGCCATGGTGACCACGTACATCGGGACCGCGATCGAGACGAGCGCCTGCCACGTCCAGTGGGGCGTCGTCCACGTCAGCGAGGGCACGAGGTCGGCGGCGTCGACCTGCGAGCCCGCGTCGACCACCACGACCACGAGCGCGGCGGCCAGCGCGGCGGGCACGGCCCAGCGGCGCGACAGCTTCAGCGCCACCAGCCACACGACCAGCACCGGCGCGACGAGCTCTGGCGCGTCAGCGAGGGCGGTGAACGGCGCGAGGCAGAGGGGCAGCAGCACCCCCGCGAGCATCGCCCGGGCGATCGGCGCCGGGATCGCGGCGATGAGGTCGCCCAGCTGCGGCCACAGCCCGGTGAGCAGGATCAGCGCGGCCACGACGAGGAACGCCCCCACGGCCGCCGGCCAGCCGCCCTCGACGAGGCCGGTGCTCACGAGCAGCGCGGCACCCGGCGTCGACCAGGCGAGCGTGATCGGCGTGCGGTGTCGGACGCTCAGCCACAGCATCCCGAGCGCCTGCGTGACGCAGACGATCAGCAAGCCGGAGGCGGCTTGCTCCGGCGACGCGCCGACGGCCCGCAGCCCCGCGAGCACCACGACGAAGGAGCTGCTGACGCCGACGATCGCGGTGACGACGCCAGCGATGAGCGGCGTGCTCGCCGGCTGTGGCGGAGCTGGCTCGGTGCCGGTCGTCGTCGCCACGGGCGTCACGCTACTGCGCCGGCCTGCGGGGCCCGGGTGGTCGACCGTCCTTGCTGTAGGCGTATAGCCCGACAGGAAGGACGGTCGGCGCGGGGTGGCGCGGCGCGCGCCCGAGGAGACCCTGGCGAGCAAGGACCGGCACGGGCGCCGCCGGTGGCGGCGCGACGTGAGCTGGAATCGCCGGCTGACCGGACGGCCTAGGCCGCCTGGCCGGTTCAGGGGTAGGCGACCTGACGTCCGGTGGCGCGCCGACGCTCCCGCGTCCAGGTTTTCTGGACACCTGGCAGGAAACCTGAAACGGCTGTCGGGGCAGCCCCGGACACCGATGGACCGCAAACCGGCGCGCGTCAATGCCCATCGGCTCGGATAGCCCGAAAAGCGGGGTGTAGGTCATCCGGTCGAGGGACACACTCGGGGTGCCCGCCACCCCTCGGAATGGCGCAATCACACCGGATTGCTCCTCAAGAGTGGTGATCCAACCACCGAACTAGTTAGGGACGCAGCCATGGATCGGCGGCGGTGCAAGTCCCACGGAGGGGCGCCCTCTTTTGGATCACCTCCGCATGGACCTGTTCGACACCACACAGCTTGCCCTGAACCGGGCGATCGTCGGCACGACGACCCGCCAGACCGCGCTCGCGAACAACCTCGCGAACGCCAACACCCCGGGCTACCAGCGCCAGGACGTCGACTTCCACTCCGCCCTGAAGAGCGCCATCTCCGGCGGTTCGCAGGCCGTGAGCAACGTGCGCCCGAGCGTGCAGGCCGATCCCACCGCTCCGCTCCGCTACGACGGCAGCAACATCGACGTCGACAAGGAGAACGCGGCGATGGCTGAGAACGGCCTCGAGCACGAAGCGCTCGTGTCGGTGTCCCGTGCGCGTATCGAAATCCTCAAGACTGCGATGAACCCGCGATGAGCCTCTTCAACTCGATGGCGATCAGCGCGACCGGCATGTCGGCCGAGCGCACGCGGATGGATGTCGCATCCGAGAACCTCGCCAACGCGAACTCGACCGGCGGCCCGAACGGCGCCTACCGCCGCAAGGAGGTCGCGCTCCGCGCCGCCGGCGGCAACTCCAACTTCGCCGCCACGCTCAGCAACGCCGCGTCGGCAGCAGCCCGCGCCAGCGGCGGCCGCCCGAGCGGCATCGGCACGACGGTCGGCGGCGTCCAGGTCGCCCAGATCGTCGAAGACAAGATCGCCAACCGCCGCGTCTACGACCCGGGCCACCCGGACGCTGACGCCCGCGGCTACGTCGAGATGCCGAACGTCAACCCCGTCATCGAGATGACGGACCTCATCAGCGCCTCCCGCGCGTACGAGGCGAACGTCACGGCGATGCAGACCGCCAAGTCCATGTTCACCAAGACGATGGATCTCCTCCGATGAGCCCGATGCCGATCGACGCAGCGATCTCGACGACCGGCCCCGAGTGGGGCATCGGCTCCGTCGGCTCGGTCACGCCCTCCGAGGGCGTAAAGGGCGGCGGCGGTTTCGCCGGGATGCTCGGCAACAGCATCCAGAGCCTCGCCACCACGCAGGCTGAGGCTTCGGCCCAGTCGCAGGCCCTGGCCACCGGCCAGGCCACGGACCCTGCCGAGGTCGTCATGGCCGTCGAAAAGGCCCAGCTCGCCATGCAGATGGCAACCACGATGCGCAACAAGGGCGTCGAGGTCATCCAAGAACTTATGAGGACTCAGGTCTAAGACCGCTTACGCCAGATGAATCTCCAGGCGATCTTCAAAGAGCTCACGCCCCGCGCGCGTATCGGCCTCGGTGCCGCTGCCCTCGGCGTCGTGCTCGTCCTGTTCTTCCTCCTGCGCATCGCGACCGCGCCGAGCTACGTGACGGTCATGTCGGGCATCGAGCCCGGCAAGTCCGACGAGATCACGACGGCGCTCGCCGAGCGTGGCGTCACCTACGAGCTGCGCGACGCTGGCACGTCGCTCGCGGTCGAGAAGTCGGCCATGGCCGAGGCGCGCGTCGCCCTCGCCAACGCGGGCGTCTCGAGCGGCAGCGGCGAGCAGCCCGGCTTTGAGCTTCTCGACGAGCAGAAGCTCGGCGCCTCGGACTTCCAGCAGCGCGTCACCTACCAGCGCGCCCTCGAGGGCGAGATCGCCAAGACCGTCGGCGCGATCGACGGTGTCGGCGGCGCTGAGGTGCAGCTCACGCTCCCCGAGGACAAGCTCTTCTCCAGCGAGGCGACGCCGGCCACCGCGGCCGTCCTGCTGAGCGGTGGCAACGCGCTCGACGCAGGCGCCGTGCGCGGCATCGCGAGCCTCGTCTCCTCCAGCGTCAGCGGGCTGAAGTCCGACAACGTCACGATCACCGACGGCAACGGCCAGATGCTGTGGCCCAACGGCGAGTCCGCCGGCGGTTCCTCCGCCAAGACCGCGGCGCAGGCCAAGTACGCCGCGCAGATCGAGAACGACGTCAACAACATGCTCGCCCGCACGCTCGGCCCCGACGCCGCCCGCGTCGAGGTCGCCGCCGACCTGAACATGGACCAGTCGAGCACCGAAGAGCTCAAGTACGCCTCCAAGGGCACGCCGCTCGAGGAGAACAAGGACGTCGAGAAGCTCGAGGGCTCCACGCCGCAGGGCGGGACCGCGGGTACCGCCGCCAACATCGACGGCTCGCAGGCCGCCGGCGGCGCCGCAGGCTCCAACTACGACCACTCGATCACCAAGACCACGTACGGCGTCGGCAAGACCGTCACGAAGACGAAGGTCGCTCCTGGCGCCGTCAACAAGATGCAGATCGCCCTGATGGTCAACGACAAGGCGGGCGCTCCGCTGAACCCCGACGTCGAGTCGATGGTCAGCGCCGCCGCCGGCCTGGACCCGCAGCGCGGCGACACGATCAGCACGACGCGCTTCAAGTTCGCCAGCCCGCCGAGCGCGAAGACGCCGCTGCCGATCACCCCGACGGGCATCCTCGACGTCCTCAAGTACGTCCTCGCCGGCCTCGCCGCCCTCGTCTTCCTCTTCCTCGCTTCCCGCGCTCTGCGCCGCCGCGAGTCCACCGACCTGGCTGAGCCGCGCTGGCTCAGCGAGATCGAGCAGCCCCGTCCGCTCTCCGAGCTGGTCGCCGCGCTCGAGGCCGGCGAAGAGGTTCCGCCCGCCGACCAGGCCGCGCTCCCGGCCGGCTCCTCGCGTGACCAGCTTGCTGCCGTCGCCGCTCAGGATCCCGAGCGCCTGGCACGCCAGCTGCGCCAGTGGATGACCGAAGGTGAGCCCTCGTGACGCAGCCGCTGAGCGTCGTCGCGGCGGCTGAGGCCGCTCCGGGGACCGACGCGGTCCTCGCTTCCGACCAGCTTCCCGCCGCTCCGGCCGGGCCGAGCAAGGCTGCCATCGCGCTGGTCGCGCTCGGCGCCGAGCACGCGGCCGAGGTGCTCCGCCACCTGCCCGAGGCCCAAGCTGAGGCGCTCTCGGCGGAGATCGCCAAGATGGGCGTCGTCGACCAGGCCCTGCTCGACGCCGTCTGCGACGACCTGATCGCCGAGACCGGCCCGGCCGACGCGCCGCAGGGCGGCATCGGCTACACCCGCGACGTGCTCGAGCGCGTCGTCGGCGCCGAGCGCGCCGACGAGCTCATCGCCCAGTTCATGGGCGGCGAGCGCAAGCCCTTCGACTTCATGCGGTCGATGGCCGCCGAAGAGATCATCGCCTTGCTCGAGGGCGAAGCTCCGCAGACGATCGCGCTCGTCGTGGTCAACCTCCGCGCTGCTCTGGCGGGCAACGTGCTCGACGGCCTCGAAGCGCGGCTGCAAGCCGATGTCGCCCACCGCTTGGCGACGCTGACGCCGGTCGAGCCGCGCGTGCTGGTCGACATCGACACCGGCCTGCGCGAGAAGGCCGCCGCCTCCACGGGCAGCGAGAAGGGCGAAGCCCCGCCGTCAGGCGTCGACATCCTCGCGCAGATTCTGCAGGGCGCGGGCCGCGCGACGGAGCGCCAGGTCCTCGGTGGCCTGGAGTCGGTCGACCCCGAGCTCGCCGAAGCCGTGCGGGCCAAGATGTTCACCTTCGAGGACCTGCCGAAGCTGTCCGACAAGGACCTCCAGCTCGTGCTCCGCGACATCGACGCCAAGGACCTCACGATGGCCCTGCGCGGCGTGACGGAGGAGCTCATGGAGCGCGTCATCTCGAACATGTCCCAGCGCGCCGGCGAGACGCTGCGCGAGGAGATGGAGATGCAGGCGCCGGTCAAGCGCGCGGTGGTCGAGGAGGCGCAGACCAAGGTCGTCGCTGCGATCCGCTCGCTCGAAGAGGCCGGCTCGATCGAACTGCCGGGCGGCGAAGATGCCGGTCCGGGTGACGAACCTGAGGTGCTGCTGTGAGCCAGGCCTTCCAGCTTCCGGCCCTTGAGCCGCTGCGGCCGATCGAGCCGATGTCGCCTGCCGACGTCGAAGCGGATCTCGCAGCTGCCCGTGCTGCGGCGGTCCAAGAGGGCTACCAGACCGGCATGGCTCAGGCTCAAGCTGAGGTTCAGGCACAGTTCGCCAGCGCCCTTGCGGCGCTGCAGACCGCAGCTGCCGAGATGGTTGCCCGCCGCGACGCGCTCTGCGACGCCGTCGAGCCCGCCGCGATCTCGCTGGCGCTCGCCGGCGCTGAGCAGGTCGTGGCCGCCGCGCTTGAGATCAAGCCCGAGCTCATCGAGAACTCCGCCCGCGGCGCCCTGCGCCGCCTGATCGAGCGCGACCACGTGATCATGCTCGTCAACCCCGACGACCTCGACCACATGCGCGCCGTCGCGCCGCAGCTCGTCGAAGAGCTCGGCGGCATCGAGACGCTCAAGGTCGAAGCCGAGCGGCGCGTCTCGCCCGGCAGCGTGATCGTGCAGACCCCGACGGGCGACGTCGACGCCCGCCTCGACACCCGCCTGGCCCAGCTCGGCGACGTCGTCCGGGAGTCCCTTGCCCGCTGAGGTCCTCACCGAGGACCTCGCTGCCCGCGCCGACGACGTCCGCAGCCGCCTCGCGCTCGCCTCGCAGCGCGTCTCGCGCGCCGACCTGCACCGTCCGCGCGGCAAGGTCGTCGACGTCATCGGCCTGATCGTCGAAGCGACCGGCCTCGAAGCCGAGATCGGCGAGCTCTGCGAACTGGAGACCGGCCGCCATGAGGCGCCCGTCCCCGCCGAGGTCGTGGGCTTCCGCTCCGGCCGCACGCTGCTGATGCCGCTCGCTGAGCTGCGCGGCATCGCCCCTGGCCACGTCGTCACCCCGATGGGCCACCACCTCGACGTCGCGTGCTCCGACGAGCTGCTCGGCACGGTCGTCGACGGGCTCGGAAAGCCGCTCGACGGCATGGCTCCGCCGGCCGCCAAGCGCCGCCCGATCGAGGCCGCCCCGCCGAACGCGATGACCCGCAAGCGGATCCACGACCGGATCACCCTCGGGGTCCGCGCGCTCGACACGCTCGTGCCGTGCGGCGAGGGCCAGCGCCTGGGCATCTTCGCCGGCTCCGGTGTCGGCAAGTCGTCGCTGATGGGCATGATCGCCCGCTCGACCACCGCCGACGTCAACGTCCTCTGCCTCGTCGGCGAGCGTGGCCGCGAGGTGCGGGAGTTCATCGAGCGCGACCTCGGCGATGCCATCGAGCGCTCCGTCGTCGTCGTCGCCACCGGCGACCAGCCTGCGCTCGTCCGCATCAAGGCGGCGCTCACCGCCACGGCGATCGCCGAGCACTTCCGCGACCAGGGCAAGAACGTCGTCCTGATGATGGACTCCGTCACCCGCTTCGCCATGGCGCAGCGCGAAGTCGGCCTCGCGATCGGCGAGCCGCCGGCGACCCGCGGCTACACGCCGTCGGTCTTCGCGATGCTCCCCAAGCTCCTGGAGCGCTCGGGCACCAGCGACGTCGGCTCCATCACGGGCCTCTACACCGTGCTCGTCGACGGCGACGACATGAACGAGCCGATCGCCGACGCCGTGCGGTCGATCCTCGACGGCCACATCGTCCTGACCCGCGAGCTCGCCCACCAGGGCCACTACCCGGCGATCGACGTGCTGCAGTCCGTGAGCCGCCTCGTCAGCGAGATCGCGCCGAGCGAGATCCAAGAAGCCGGCATGCGCGTGCGTGAGCTGATGGCCGCGTACCGCGACCAGAAGGACCTCATCGCGATCGGCGCCTACGAGCACGGCTCCAACCCGGTCGTCGACCGCGCGATCGCGCTCAAGGGCGACATCGACGGCTTCCTCAAGCAGCGCGCCACCGAGCCCAGCGGGCTCGCCGACGCCGACGCCCACCTGCTGTCGCTCGTCGAGGGCGACGCCGGCTTCCAGCCGTACACGCCGCCCGCCGCACCGGTGATGGACGACGTGAACCTGCCCGGCGAGTCGTGGCCGCCCAGCGAGATGGGCCAAGCCGGCGAATCCGCCATCCCCTCGTTTGACATCGGAGGTGACTTTTGATGCTTCCCCCTGCGACCACGCACGCCGTCTGCACGCGTCCCGCGGCGCCGGCTGACCACCCGTCGATCCACGAGGGGCCACCGGCACGATCGAAGATCGACGTGCGGTCCCCGGCATCCACGGGTCACGCACATCCAACGCACGCAGCCACAGGGGGAAACATCTGATGGCCAAACACTTCAAGTTCCGCCTGCAGCCCGTGCTCGACATCCGCGAGGGCGAGGAACAGAAAGCCAAAGAGCAGCTCGCCGAGACGATGGCGCTGCGCACGCAGGGCCGCGAGCAGCTGCGCGCCGCCGAAGAGCTCGTGGCCGAGGCCGACCGCGCCTCGCGCGACGCCGCCGCCGGACCGCTGTCGATCGACCACCTCGCCGCGCAGCAGCGCTGGCGTGAGCGCCTGGAGCGCCACCGCCTCGCCGCAGGCCAGCAGCTCGAGGAGGCCGAGGGCGAAGTGACGCTCAGCCGCAACGCGCTCGTCGAAGCGCACCAGCGCCGCGCCACGCTCGACCGCCTCAAGGACGCCAAGGCTGCCGAGCACCGCGCCGAGGCCGAGCGCCTCGCCGCCGCCGAAGCCGACGAGATCGCGCTGCGCCAGCACCACGGCCGCAAGCGCCACCGGAGCACGCCGTGAACGTCGTCACCGGCGATGTCGCCGCACGGATCGCCGCCATCCAGCAGATGGCGGCGCGCCTCAACGCGGGGCCGCAGCCGACCGGCAACTTCGCCGAGGCGCTCACCGCCGCCCAGGACACGGGCGGCACGCAGGCCGTGAAGGCGACCGGGGGCGACGTGTCCGGCATGCCATACGCCGCCGAGATCAACGCCGCCGCTGCCAAGCACGGGATCGATCCCGCGCTGCTCGCCGGACTCGTCAAGCAGGAATCGGGGTTCAACCCCAACGCCCGCAGCGCCGCAGGCGCGGGCGGCCTCACGCAGCTGATGCCGGCCACCGCGAAATCACTGGGCGTGACCGACGTGACGGACCCGGCGCAGGCCCTCGACGGCGGTGCCAAATACCTCAGGCAGATGCTCGACAAGTTCGGCGGCGACGAGCGCCTCGCGCTCGCGGCCTACAACGCCGGCCCGGGCGCCGTGACCCGCTTCGGCGGCATCCCGCCCTACGCCGAGACCAAGGCGTACGTCGAGAAAGTCCTCGCCAACCGCGACGGTTTTGTCACGTCGGCAGTCACGTCGACGACCACCGCGGGGTCAGCTGCTGGCGCACTTGGCGGGGCGCCGGTCACCTCGTCCAACCTCTCCATCGACTCGTCGTCCAGTACGCCGAGCTATGGGTCCAGTTCTCCCCTCGGCTATCCGACCACATAACCAAGATGCCCATCGACTCACTCACCGCCGGACCTCCGGCTGTGGCGAGCCCCGGCAGCGCATCGGCCAGCAAGGCCGGCGCACCACCGGGATTCTCCGCCGCATTGGACTCCGCCGCCAAGACCTGGACCGCACTCGCGGAAGGTCAGACCGACACAAAGCGACCTGGCACCGACCGCCAGGCCGCCAAGGACGCTGCCGCTACGGCGCCTGCGCCCGGCGCCGCCAAGGCCGACAAGCCTGAACACGCGGACAAGCCCGAGAAGGCTGACAAACCCGAGAAGGCCGACAAGGCTGCGAAGGCCGAGAAGGCCGACAAGCCGGAGCAGGCCGACAAGCCTGCCAAGGGCGCAGACGTGCCGGTCGCCGAGGGCGACGCGTTCGCGGTTCCCTCAGCCCCAGTCGTGACGGACCCGGCCGCTACGCAGCTGGCCGCTGCCATCGCCGCCGCGCAGGCGGCCCTGGACGCTGCCGCTACGCCGGCCGTGGCCGCGGCCGCGCCCGCAACGGCTCCGGCCGCTGTGGCGGAGCCGGCCTCAGCACAGGCGCTCGTCGTCGCGCAGACGGCGACCGACGTGCTCGCCGCAGCCTCTGCTGCGGCAACCGGTGCTCCGGTCGACCCGGCTG
>JAEYAL010000249.1 GCA_023404805.1 Actinomycetes bacterium
GTCGTAGACCAGCGCCCGCAGCAGCGGATGCGCGAACTCGACCACCCCGGTGGCCCGGCGCACGAGCTGCGCCGCCTCGGCGGCGTCAAACGCGTCGGCGGCGAGGTCCGCGTGCGCGAGGGCGGCCTGGAGGAGATCGGCGGCGTTGCCGAGCGACGCGGCGAGGATCGTCAGCGCCAGATGCGTATCGGCGGGCAGGGCGGCGACGCGGTCGGCGAACCCTCGCCGGATCAGCTCGGTCGCAGGCGGCGGCGCGTCGAGCACCGTGCCGAGGCGCTCAGGGTCCGCGGCGACGTAGCGCGCGGTCTCGATCACCGCGAGCGGATTGCCCGCGGTGGCGCTTGCGATCGCTTCGACGGCGCCCGGCAGCAACGGGCGGTCGAGCTGCCGCTGGATCAGCGCGCCGGTCGCTTCGCTCGAGAGCGGCGGGACCGTCACGCGATGGCCCTCGAGCTGCGGTCCGTCCTTCGACGGGCGTGCCGCCGCCAGCAGGAGCACGCGGTCGTGGCCGATCCGCCGCGCGGCGAATGCCAGGGCGGCGAGGCTCGCCTCGTCGACCCAGTGCAGGTCGTCGACGACGAGCAGGACCGGCTGAGCTGCCGCGCGGTCGGCGAGAAGCGTGAGGACCGCCATCGCGAGGCCGACCGTCGAGGTGGCGTCGTCGCCAAGCGACAGCGCCGCCTCGAGGGTGGCCCGGTGGCTCTCGCTCAGGGTGTCGAACGAGCCGCGCAGCGGCAGCAGCAGCTGGTGCAGGGCGCTGAGCGGCAGCTCGACTTCGGAATCCACGCCGCGGCAGCGCAGCACCTCAAAGCCTGTGGCGAGCTCGATGGCGCCCTGGATCAACGACGTCTTCCCTACGCCGGCCTCGCCGATGAGCAACAGCGTGCTCCCCGCGCCGCTGCGGGCCGCCTCGACCCGCTCGCCGAGCAGGCCCAGCTCTGCATCGCGGCCGATGAGATCTCCTGTCGCCCCCGTCGGCTGAGTCATGCGGCCCCTAGATTGACGGGTCCGCCGCCTGCGCGCGAGACGGTGCCTGGCCCCGCTTGGGCGCGCCCAGCCCGTACCTTGGGTGGATGAGCAGCGACGACGTTCACGCGCCCGAAGAGCCCGAAGGGCTCACCTTCGACCAGCTCGGGCTCGATGACCTCGTCCTGAAAGCCGTGCGGCAGATCGGGTACGAGAGCCCGTCGCCGATCCAGGCGGCGACGATCCCGCCGCTGCTGGCCGGCCGCGACGTCGTCGGCCTCGCGCAGACCGGCACCGGCAAAACAGCGGCGTTCGCGCTCCCGATCCTGTCGCAGCTCGACCTCCACCAGCGGACCCCGCAGGCCCTCGTGCTCGCGCCGACCCGCGAGCTCGCCGTGCAGGTCTGCGAGGCCTTTGAGAAGTACGCCGCCCCGCTGCGCGACGTGCGGGTGCTGCCGGTGTACGGCGGCCAGGGGTACGGCGTCCAGCTCTCGGCTCTGCGGCGCGGTGTGCACATCGTGGTCGGGACGCCCGGGCGGATCATGGACCACCTGCGCAAGGGCACGCTCGACCTCTCTGAGCTGCGCTTCCTCGTGCTCGACGAGGCCGACGAGATGCTCAACATGGGCTTCGCCGAGGACGTCGAGATCATCCTCGACGAGACCGCGCACGACAAGCAGACCGCGCTGTTCTCGGCGACGATGCCGAAGCAGATCCGGCGCCTCTCGCAGCAGTACCTGGGCGACCCCGTCGAGATCACCGTCAAGAACAAGACGGCCACGGCCCCGAACATCACCCAGCGCTACCTGATCGTCGGCTACCCCCAGAAGGTCGATGCGCTCACCCGCATCTTCGAGGTCGAGAACTTCGAAGGGATGATCGTGTTCGTGCGCACCAAGCACGAGACGGAGACGCTCGCCGAGAAGCTCCGCGCGCGCGGCTTCTCCGCGGCAGCGATCAACGGCGACGTGGCCCAAGCCCAGCGCGAGCGCACGGTGAGCCAGCTCAAGTCCGGCGCCCTCGACATCCTCGTCGCGACCGATGTCGCCGCCCGCGGCCTGGACGTGGAGCGCATCAGCCACGTCGTCAACTTCGACATCCCGACCGACCCCGAGTCCTACGTGCACCGCATCGGCCGCACCGGCCGGGCCGGCCGCAGCGGGCACGCGATCTCGTTCGTCACGCCGCGCGAGCGCTACCTGCTGCGCCACATCGAGAAGGCCACGCGCCAGCCGCTCACCGAGATGCACCTGCCGAGCGTCGAGGACGTCAACCAGACGCGCCTGGCGCGCTTCGACGACGCGATCACGACCGCGCTGTCGGAGACCGGCAAGCTCGAGTTCTTCCGCGAGGTCGTCGCCCACTACGTGCGCGAGCACGACGTGCCCGAGGTCGACGTGGCCGCCGCGCTTGCCGTGGTGCTGCACGGCGACGAGCCGCTGCTCCTGGAGCCCGACCCGGTGCGCCCGCCGCGCCGCGACCGCCCCGAGCGTGGCGACCGCCAGCAGCGGGACCGCGGCGAGCGCGGGTCGCGGGCGCCGCAGCGCAGCTGGGAGAACGGCGTGCCGCTCGCGCCCTACCGGATCAACGTCGGCAAGCGCCAGCGCGTGGAGCCCCGCCAGATCGTCGGTGCGCTCGCCAACGAAGGCGGCCTCGTGCACGCCGACTTCGGCAAGATCCAGATCCGACCGGACTTCTCGATCGTCGAGCTTCCCGCCGACCTGCCGCCGGCGGTGTGGGACGCCCTCGCGAAGACCCGCATCTCGGGCCAGCTCATCGAGCTGCAGCGCGACGAAGGCCGCGGCCCGCGCCGCGACGACGGCCCTGGCGCGCGCCAGCGGGCCCGCAGTCAGGACTGGAAGCAGAAGAAGTCCAAGCGAGCCCGCGACTTCTAAGCGGCTGCCGACCGGCGGTGCGCGCCGGAACTGCGGCGGCGCCCGTCCGATGCCATAGCGTCCGCCCATGGTGGGGACGGAATCGACAGCAGCGGTCAGTGATCGTGCCGAGGGCTTTAGCGACGCGATCTTCGCGATCACCATCACCCTGCTCGTGTTGGAGATCCCCAGGCCTCCGTTGGACCAGCCGCACCTTGGCCGCCACATCCTCGACGCTTGGCCCGAGTACGTGGCGTTCGGCGTGTCGTTCGTCTACATCGGAGCGCTGTGGCTCAACCACCACTCGCTCTTCACGCGCATCGCGCGCGTCGACCTGAAGCTGCACTGGATCAATCTCTTCATCCTGGGCACCTCGGCCCTGCTGCCGTTCTCCACGGCCGTACTCGCCGGCGCGTTTGGCACAGATGGTCCTCCGAGCAACCGGGAATCTGCGGTGGCGCTGTATGCCCTCGTCGCGTTTCTGACCTCGGCCGCTTGGATCCCGGTGTTCCCGTACCTCAGCCGTCACCCCGAGCTCCTGGAGCGCGCCGAGGACGGCGACCTCATCGCCGCGCAGCACTCGCGGCCGTGGGTCGGAGTCGCGAGCTACGCCGCCGCCGGGATATTGGGCTGGGTGGTGAGCCCGTTCATCGCGCTGGCGCTCTTCCTTTGGATGATCGTGTACCACGCAGTCACGAGCGAGGGCCTGCACGCCAACCGGTTCGCACGGTCGCTGACCCCGCCCGGCTGGGCGCGCGGCGTGATCGCGCGCCGGGATTCTGCCTGAGTCGAGGCTGAGCCGCCTGCGCCATCGCCACCCAGTGGCCGTGGCGGTACGGCGCCACCCATGGGATCATGCGTGGGGCATGCCGAAGAACCGCCGTCCTCAGCCGCGCGACGAGAAGCGGGCGGAGATCGTCGAGGCGGCCGCCACGCTGTTCTTGGAGCACGGCTACGAGAAGACCTCGATCGGCAAGATCTGCAAGGCCGCCGGCGTGGCGCCCAACACGATCTACTGGTACTTCGACGACAAGGACGCGCTGCTGGTCGCGACGGCCGAGGGCTTTCTGCAGGCGGCGCTCGCGGACTACCCGGCCGTGATGGACCGCCCGCTCGTGGACCAGATGGAGTGGATGGTCGACCGCCTGCGGCCGTTTAAGGACCTGGTTTCGACCATCCACGAGCGTGCTTCGCGGTCTGCGCACGTCGCCGAGTGGCACGCGGGCTTTCACGCGGCTGTCGAGCAGCTGCTCGAGGCCCAGCTGCCTGCGCCGCTGGATGCCGCGACCCGGGACGCCGACGTGACGATCGTGGCGTTCACGCTCGAGGGCATCGTGACGCACGACGTGGGGGCCGAGCCGTCCCGCGCGGTCTACACCGCGCTGATCGGCCGAGTCCTCGCGTCCAGCGGCGCGGGACGTGCTCAGGACGCCACGATCCCGTAGCGCTGGCCCGCGGCCTCGAGCCGCTCCAGCAGTGGTTCGCCGATCGCGGTCGCAGGGGTCAGCACGCCGGCGGCCTGCGGCAGGCGGTCGCCGTCGAACGCCAAGCTCAGCCCTGCCTCGCTGAGCATCACGGCCGTGGCGCGGTAGCCCGGGTCGCCGTCGGCAGCGATCGCCAGCTGCAATGAGCCTCCGAGCTCGGTCTGGGCCGACAGGGTCACGTTGAAGCGCCCGCGGAGCTGCAGCTCCTCGGTGGGCCCGTCGCCGGGTGAGGGAAGCAGCCGGTCGAGCAGGTGCCGCGTGGGTGCCAGCCAATACGCCGCGATCACGAGGGGGATCCCGACCAGCAGGCCGGCGGCCGCCAGCGCGCCGCGGACGCCGGTGCCGGTGGCCATCGACTCCCGGTAGCGCAGTCGGCGGCCATACGCGAACCCTGAGAGGGCGTTGCTGCGCCTCACCACGCGGGAGTTGACGGCCCCCATCACGAACGGGCCGCGGAACACACCGGCGGCCCGGTCCCGCCGCGGCCGGTGCAGGTCTGGCTGCCAGCCCAGATTGGGTTCCCGGAGCGCGTCCGGGGTCAGCGAGTACGGATCGAGCATCACGCGGACCTGGGTCGGGTCGCGCCTGAGCTCGGCGACCTGCTCGCGCAGGGAGGCCACAGTGCCGCCGCTGACGCCTCCGACGAGCGAGACGACGTACTCCACGTCCGTCAGCCCGCCCGCGCCCCGGGCGACCGCTTCCCGGTGGAGCGCCAGCATCCCCAGGTCGGAGGGCACGGAGTCAAAGCCGCAGGCGTGGACGATCCGGGCCCCGCTGGCCTGCGCGACGCCATGGGCCGCGTCGATGGAGCGGCGCATGAACAGCACCTCGCCGGTCAGGTCGGCGTAGTGCGTCCCGGCCTTCGCGCATGCCTGCACGAGCGGCAGGCCGTATCGCGCGTACGGGCCGACGGTCGTGACGACGACACGCGCAGACTGCGCGAGCTTCGCCAGCGCGGCTTCGTCGCCGCTGTCGGCGACGAGCACCGGCCACGTCGCCGCCGCCCCCGGCAGCGCATCGCGGACGGCTTCGAGCCGGCGCCGCGAGCGGCCTGCCAGCGCGATGCGGGCCCCGTCGGGCGCCCGCCAGGCCAGCTGCTCCGCCGTGAGCCTCCCGACAAACCCGGTGGCACCGAATAGGACGAGGTCGTACGGGCGAGTGGCAGCTCTAGACACCGCGGCACCGTATCTTGAATGTCATTCAAGATTCAACTACCGTCCTGGCCCGACCTCGCGCCGACCAGAGCCCAACGCATGCCAGAACCCCTGACTCCGGAGTCCCTGCGCTCCCTGCCCACCACCTCGCTGCTGGAGCTGTTCCGCGAGCTCGACGCGCCCGCGCTCGAGGAGATGCACGGCGACTACTCCTCGGAGCTGCTGCGCCAGCCCACGGCCGCCGCGTCGGTCCTAGGCCGCGCGTCCGTCGACCGCCCGCTCTGGCGCTGGCGCAGCAAGGGCTTCCGCCCCGTCGACGCGCGCTCTGGGCGCGGCTACAACAGCTTCCAGGTCGGTTCGCGGATCGTGCAGCGCTACCCGATGCAGACCCGCATGGGACCGTCCCGCTTCGACGGCCGGCCGGCCTATCACTTGCTGTATCCCGCCTTTCGCTCGACCTGCGGCGCGATCGGCATGGTCGACGAGGTGCGTGTCATCTCCGACGGGCTGTATCTCGGCATCGGGACTTGGGGGTTCAGCGACGCCCAGCGCCACGTCGCGCTGCCGTTCCTGCTGACCGACACCGGCGCCCCGTACCTCGGCGACATCGGCACCCCGCGGCCCGGCTGGGTCGCCTCCTTGAAGGTGATGCCGAACCTCGGCCAACCGCTGACGACCGCCGCTCAGAAGGAGTTCGCATGACCACTCGCACCGCCCTGATCACCGGCGCATCGGCCGGTATCGGCGCCGCGTTCGCCGAGCTGCTCGCCGCGGAGGGCTACGACCTGGTCCTGGTCGCGCGCCGCGCTGAGCGCCTCGACCAGCTCGGCAAAGACCTCTCCGACCGGTACGGCGTCGAAGCCCGCTCCCTCCCCGCCGACCTGGCCGACCCCGCCGCGCCGGCGGCGATCTGCGGCCAGCTGGCGGAATGGGACATCCAGATCGACGTCCTCATCAACAACGCCGGGCTCTCGGGAAGCACCGCGTTCACCGAGACGCCGTGGGAGAAGGTCGCCGCGGAGCTGCAGATCCAGGTCAACGGCGCAACCGAGCTCATCCACCGCCTGGCACCGGGCATGCGCGAGCGCCAGTGGGGGCGGATCATCAACCTCTCCTCGATCGCCGCGTTCCAGCCGCCAGCCGAAAGCCTGCTCTACACGGGCATCAAGACCTACACGCTGAACATGTCGCAGGCGCTGAACATGGAGCTTTCGCGCGACGGCGTCCACGTCACCGCACTCTGCCCCGGGTTCACACACAGCGAGTTCCATGACGTCATGGACACCCGCGACGCCGCCAACCGCCTCCCCGGCATCCTGTGGGGCGACGCCGACCATGTCGCTCGGGCCGGCTGGTCTGCCGTCATGCGCGGCAAGCCCGTCTGTGTCCCCCGCGCCGTCAACAAGTTCTTGGCCGCCAGCATGCGGCCGGTCCCGCTGGGTGCGCAGTACAAGATCAGCTCGAAGATCAAGCTGCTCTGAGCGGCGTCAGCGCGGCCCCTGGGCTCCGCCGGAGAAGAAGAACCAGACGGTGGCCGAGGCCAGCGCCCCACGTTCCGAACGTAACGCCTGCGGCCGGCTTCGTCTGAACGTCCGCCAAAGCAGCACACCGTTATCGACACGTCGTTGAACTGCACCAACAACGCTGTGAGTACAGCTACAGTGCGCAAGCCGATCGGGTCCGCCGGTCACGCATCACGTGCAATGCGGCTCGCCGCCGCGATTGGTTGTCTCCCCGTCCATGACCCACCACCGCCTCCGCCCGCTGTTCGCCGTCGCCGCAGCGGCTGCGTGCAGCGGCGCGCTCCCGGCTGCGGCGCACGCCGCTGGCTTCGCCAAGCCCGTCGTCATCTCCGGCAGCGACGACGCCAGCGCGCCGCGCGCCGTGATCGCACCGGACGGCCGCACCGCGGTGCTCTGGGAGCGCGAGATCAAAGTCGGCCGCCGGTACCGGTCGCAGTGGCGCCTGGCGACCGGTCCGAGCCCGGCCTCCCTTGGCCGCCCGACGACCGTCACGATCGCCGGCGCGCCCCACAACTTCGAGTCGCCGGCGCCCTTCCTGCTGGCCCGACCGGACGGAGCTCTGGTGCTGTGCGTGCGCACCGGCCCGACGAAGGGCTGCTCGATCGCGCCGCCGGACGGCGACTTCGGCCCCGTGATCGACGTCCGCGCGGGGAAGCGCGGGTTCAGCGCGGTCGTCCGGCCCGACAACTCGCTGCTGGTCGTCTACTCCAACAGCGACAGCCTCCCCGACGGCCGGATCACCGGGACCCAGATGGCGACGGCGACGCTGTCGGCCGCCGGCGTCCTCGGCGCTGAGCGGACGCTGGAACGGTCAGCCGACGAACAGGCGTACAACGGTGCGGTCGAGCCGGTGGTGGCCGCTGACGGGACCGTCGCGATCCCCGCCACGCTCCCCCTGGCGGAGAAGCGGCGACGCCTCCAGATCGGTCTGCGCTTCATGGCGCCCGGGTCCGATGAGTTCGGGCCGGTCGTCGCCATCCCGGGCGCGGTCGAGGAGTACAACAACCTCTCCCTCGCGGGCGGGCGCCAGCTGACCGTCGCCTACTCGGCGCCGTTGCAAGGCGGCAAGAAGAACGCACCGGAGGTGCTCAGAGTGCTCACGCTCCAGCCCGGCGGCGTGTTCTCCTCCCCAGCCCCGCTGCCGACGACGAGCACCGCGCTCCGCGGCGTTGGCGGCGATCGCGTCGACGGCTTCCCCGTCGCGCTGCCGGATGGCGGGATCCTGGCGATCACCCAGCGCAGCACGACCGCCGAGGGCGACTTCGACTGCCTGAACCCGGTGGCCGGCGAGGTCGCCGCCGGCCCGCTCGGAGCGGCGCCAGCAGCCGCGCAGCGCCTCTCGGCGCGCGGGCAGATCGCCCTGTACCCGCATGCGGCCGCGCTCGACGACGGGACGGTGATCGCGAGCTGGGTCGACGGCGCCGCCGAGGGCTCGGGCTTGTTCCGCGTCGAGGCGAGCGTGCGCCTACCCGGTGCCACCGCGTTCTCCGCTGGACAACGCCTGCCGTCGCTCAACGAAACCAGCGGCCATCTGCTCGCGAGCGGCGGGAACACTGCCGCGCTCATCTGGACGTCCTGGCACAAGGGGCCGACCCAATGGAGCGGGCATCAGACCGTTGTGATCAGCCCCTACACCGCGGATGGTCGCGTGGCGCCGCAAGCACCGTTGCCGAAGCGCCCCGGAACCAGCTGCGACGACTGACCAGCGAGCCCGAAGAGCGCGGCCCAGCACCGCCGCGCATTCATCGCCCGGCATTTTCCGAATGACGTTCGGAATATCATTCTAAAATACCGGGGCGCAATTTACCGCCCTCGGACGGTTTTACGGCAGGACAAGTTCCGAGCGCAGATGCGCCAGCTCGGAAGAACAGCGTGCGGCCAGTCAACGGTGTCTTCCGCCACTAAACCGGCAAGTGGTGCAAAGTGCATCCACCGCTGATTCCGATGCAACGCACGGCTGCGACTCCGTCGCGCGGCGGGCCAGATTCGCGCGCTTCACCACGTAGCGGGCTTGACGGCCGCGACGCGATTCCGATACCGATGTCAACTCGCAGTGGTGACTCCCCCACCGCGGCTTTTCCCCACCTACTATCGAAGTCGGATTACCTGTGGTATCTCAGCCTTCGCGCTGGCCAGTCGGCGGCGCGCTCACCGCTGCCTGGGCGTCTGTAAGCACGATCGCCGTGCTCGCCCTGTCACCGGCCGCCTACGCGGCCGGAGTCGGGACGGTGTCCCCAAAGCCGGGGGAGCTCGACGTCGTGCTCCGCCACGACGGCGACGGCTCGGGCTCCGATCCGAATGCGGAATCGCTCGTGCTGCTGCAGCGGCTGGGCAGCGTGTGGCAGACACCGGTCAACATCGGCGGCTCGGTCCACAAGGACTCCGAGATCGTCGCAACTCCGACCGGCTCGGGATCCTTCATGATCGCCGTGCGTTGGGCCGACAACTCGATCCGGGTGCGCGAGTGGACCGCCAGCGGCGGATGGGGCGCGTGGCTGACGCGCGGCACCGACGCGACCGGCGGTCCTGCGCTCACCCGGTACGGCGCCTCGGGCGACGTGGCCCTGGCCTGGCGCAACAGCTCCGGCACGATCCAGCTGCGGCACCGCGGCGGCGGCACCTGGGCGCCCTACAGCGGCGCGCTCAGCACGCAAGGGCTGGCAGCTGGTGTGGCGCCGGCGCTGATCCCGTCGGGAGCCGGCATCGAGGCGCAGTACCTCTCCTCGGTTTCCAACACCCCTCTGCAGACGTGGTGGGACGGCACTGGCGCCCCCGAATCTGAAGACCTCTGGACCGACCCAGAGTTCTCGTACGGCACCAGCGCGGGCGTCAAGCGCACGATCACCAGCGGCGGCGCTGGCCGGTTCATCGGCGGTGACGCCAACCGGCACGTCGTGCAGCTCCTGCCGGGCACGGGTGGCGCTTCCGGGACCACCATCGACATGGGCGGAACCGTTGCCGGATCCCCCGCCACTTCGCGCCCCGGCGAGTCGACGATCCCCAACACACCGGGCAGCGCGCTCGCCTACGAGACCACCACGAGCACCACCCCGCGCTATGAGCTCTTCTGGCGCGAGGACAACGGCTGCATCGCGACCCGCACGAGCGCGACGCTGACGCCGCTCGCGAGCTGGAGCGCGGCGACTGAGCCCAAAGCGCCGGTCAGCGGCCGCTGCGCCTGGCCCGCGATCGCGCCGACGCCGACGATCTCGGCCGTCTCGCCGTCGACCGGCTCGGCCGCCGGCGGCACGCAGGTCACGCTGACCGGCACAAACCTCGGGACGATCGACACGGTGCGGTTCGGCACCACCCCGGCGACCCGGATCCTGAGCCAGAGCGCCACGAAGCTCATCGTCGTGTCGCCAGCTGGGACTGCGGGTCCGGCGGACGTCTCGGTCACGAACACCACGTCGGCGCTGACCTCGGCGAACACCGCGGCGGACGACTACACCTACGCCGCAGTCGCCACCGGAGTGCTGAAGTTCGCCCCGCAATACTGGACCGCAGCCACGATCCTCAAGAACTCGTCGGTCACCGGGCCGAGCACCGACCTCAACCAGTGGTCGAACGAGCACGAGGCGTCCGACCCGGTGACCGGGGCCAAACTCACCAGCCGCGCCCAGGTGGTCACGGGGAGCGCCGTCCCCGACGGCATCAACCCAGCGGAAAAGCCGTGGGGCGCGCTGCAGGTCACGAACAAGACGGGTGAGCGCACCGATCTCGGCGATGGCGACCCCAAGCCGCGCGCCGAAGTGTTCACCGACCGCGACGACCCTGACGACCACTCGCAGCCGACCAAGCGCTGGAAGGCCGGCGACACCGCGTGGATCGACTTCTGGATCAACGTCCCGGACATGACCAAGTTCACTCGCTCCGGTGCGAACGCCGACGACTACTGGAGCGTCATCTACCAGTGGAAGGGCGGAACTGGCTCGCCGGTCGTCGCCCTCGAGATCAACCCGGTCAACGGCAACCTGAAGATCCGCTCCAACCAGTACAGGACGGCCGCTGGGGCGTTCGTCGACAAGAACCTCGGGACGATCACGTCGAACAAATGGCAGCGCGTGACGCTGGGCGTGCACTTCAGCGACTCTGCGACCGGCACGGACCCCGGCACGATCGACGCGACCTTCGACGGCGCGACGATCACCCAGATCAAGGCGCAGACGATCGGCGCAGGGCCGATCTACACCAGCGGATTCCCGAACACGACGGTCTACGCCAAAGAAGGCCTGTACCAAGCCGGCGTCTGGACGGACGAGGCTGACCGCACGATGTTCCACAGCCCGATCCGCATCGCCACCACCAAGGAGCTCGCGCAGCAGCGCTGAGCCCCTGCGCTGGGCCGCCGCGCACGCGCCGCGGCCC
>JAEYAL010000086.1 GCA_023404805.1 Actinomycetes bacterium
GTCGTCAGCAGCGGAGTCTGGGGCAGTCATGGGTGTTCTCCTCGTGGTCTGCATGAGGTCGTAAGTGAGTGAGTGCTTGCTTACTAGCGGGGCAAAAGAGTGGCGCCCGAAGGCGCCGAAGGGTTGCTGGGCGTCGAGCGGCGTGGTCAGCCGCCGGAGAGCACCTCGTCGTCGAGGATCTTGGCCACCTCGGCCGGGCCACAAGGGAGCGGTCCACCATGGAGCCGCTCGACCCACGGCGACTGCTCGGCGCCGAGTCCGGAGATCACTTTGAGCAGCATCCCCTCGGCGACGAACGCGCGCACCTCGTCGGTCGACGCGCCCGAGACACGCTCGATGTCGGTGATGATCAGCTCCCAGGCCTCCCGCAGCTGAGCCCCGAGCGCCGGCATCGCCTGCGCAGCGCTGATCGACTGCAAGCTGACCTGGAGCAGGGTCCGGTCGTCGAGGAGCTCGATCCAGCGGGCCCCCATCGCGGCGAGCGGCTCTTCGCCGGCTGCGGTGGCGTCCTCCCCCGCGCCGATCATCTGCTCGCGCATCGTCACGCAGCAACGGCGCGCGACCTCGAGCAGCAGCTCCTCTTTGGTCGGGAACAGCCGGAACAGGTAGGCGTGGGACATCCCCGCCGCCTTGGCGATCTCGGCCGTCGACGCCGCATGCATCCCGTCGCGGGCGACGACCTGCGCCGCGACGCGCAACACGTCCTCGCGCCGCTCCTCGGCCGGGACGCGCCGGCGGGGCGCGGGCTTGCCGCGCTTGGCAGCTCCCGGGCCGCGGACCGCCGACCCGCCCGCCGCGCTGGCAGTCGCCCCACCGCCCGCGGGCGCGGCGGCAGGCTTGGGCGTGTTGGCCGGGCTCGACACGTTGGTGAGTATCCACTTACTTACGTCGCGTGTCAAGCGATCCGCCGCGGCGGCTCCGCCCGAGGTACGGGTCGGTTTACCCGGCCCTACGACGGGCAAACCATCCCGTCCGCAGAACCGCCCGAGGTACGGGTCGGATTACCCCGGCCCTACGACGGGTAATCCATCCCGTACGCCAAACCAACCCGTCCGCCGTCGAGCGTCCGCGTGTGCCCCGGCCGCGCGGGCGCGCCGGCCGTAGCGTCAGGCGCATGGCCTCAAGCAGCGCGCGGCCGAGCGTGATCCTCGACGTCGACGGGACGCTCGTCGACACCAACTACCACCACGCGATCGCGTGGCTGCGGGCGTTCCGGCAGCACGGCCACGTCGTGCCGGCCTGGGAGATCCACCGCCACATCGGGATGGGCGGCGACCAGCTCGTCGCGGCGCTGCTGAGCGACGCGGTCGAGGAGCGCGAGGGCGAGGCCATCCGCGCCGCCGAAGCCGCGCTGTACCTGTCGACGATCGAAGAGGTCGAGCCGCTGCGGGGCGCCCGCGAACTCCTAGAGGACCTGCGCGACCGCGGGCACCAGCTCGTGCTCGCATCAAGCGCCAAGGCACAGGAGGTCGACCACTACCTCGACCTGCTCGACGCCCGCAGCCTCGTCGACGGCTGGACCACCTCCGCCGATGTCGAGCAGACCAAGCCCGCCCCGGACCTCATCCAGGCCGCCCTCGAGCGGGCCGGCGGCGGCTCGGCCGTCCTCATCGGCGACTCCACCTGGGACTGCAAGGCCGCAGCGAACGCGAAGGTCCCCACCGTGGCCGTCCTCACGGGCGGCTTCTCGGAGACCGAGCTGACCGACGCCGGCGCGATCGCCGTCCACCGGTCGGTCGAAGCGCTCCGGGCCGCCCTCGACGACCCGCCGTTCAGCGCCGCCTAGGTGCCGGGCACCCGCCACGTCGCCGTCGACTGCGCCGCCGCGGCGACGTCGGCCTCGCAGAACGGCATCGTGTTCCAGCCCTTGGCCGAGTAGAGCTTGGTCTGGTCGGTGAAGTACGGCGAGGTCGGGTCGGCGGACTGGCCGTAGGTGAGGATCGTCCGCAGCTCGGGGCATTGGCCGGGCACCAGGTGGACGGCCTGGACGAACGAGTCGCCGTGGACGACGTCGACGTAGCCGCGCGTGGAGCTCCACACGGGCGTGATCACGTTGAAGAGGCCGCTGCCGCTCGGTCCGCCGTGGATCGGGATGACCTGCCCGGCGCGGGTGACCGTCTGCCCGCGGCGCAGCGTGGCGTCGAGCGGGAGGCCCGCGTGGTTCAGGTCGGACACGGCCGTGCGCAGCGCCCACTGCACGATCGGGTTGGACTGGACGATGCCGCTCGGCGTGTTGACGGGGTCGTTCGCGTTGAAGCGCTTGCGGTACGGGTTGAACGGCGCCGGCAGCGGGATCGGCGACGTGCTCGTGAGCCGCGTGACGAACCGCTGCCAGAGGACGGCGCCGGGCTCGTCGAGGTCGTTGCGCATGTTCCACGCGCGCAGCACGTCGCAGGCGCGCGAGGTGCAGCCCCTCACGAGGCCGTCGCGCCAGAGCTCGGCGCTGTAGACGCGGTTGCCCCACGCGACCTCGCGCAGGTTGTCGAGGTTGAAGCCCTTGCCGACGAGGCCGTCGGTGCCGTCGAGCCGGTCCTGCAGCTGCTTGATGCCGATACGGGTCCGCAGCGTGCGCGCCGTGCGCTCGTCGCCGATGATCCGCGGGAACCCCTGGAGCGGCTGCGCTGGGTTCGCGAGCCAGTAGGAGTCGTTCATGTTCGACACGTGGTCGGTGCGGCGCAGCGACGGCATCCGCGACGCGCCGAGGATCCCCGGCGCTGCCGAGTCGCGGTCGGTCGCGGGGAGGCAGGACGTGCGCGACCCGTCGAGGATCGGGAGCCGCTGGAGCCCGTCGGTGAGGCGGCCGAAGAGCGTGAGGCACGCCTTGAGGCGGCTGTTCGAGATGCCGGGGACGTTGCCGATGTCGGCGTAGTAGGCGGTGCCGCCCGCGTCGGCGGCGATCGTGTTGACCCACGGGATGCCCTGGTACTTCTTGAGCGTGGCGTCGAGCTGGTCGACCGACTGCGACTCGTTCATGCCGAGGAACGTGTTGATCATCCGGCCGAAGTTCTCGCCGTTGCCGTCGAGCAGCGCAAACGCGGTCCGGCGGCCCCACGGGAACACCTTCAGGCCCGTGATCGAGGTGGTGATCGACCCGTGCCGCGACGAGTACAGCGTGCGCGTGATGGGCGCGACCGACCCGTCCGGCTGGAGCGCCTGCACCGTGACCGGCTCGCGGGTCATCGCGCGCTTCTTGCCGTTCTCGTAGTACGCGGTCGGGTCGCCGGGGACGAGCTGCAGCTCGTACGGCACGAACCGGCGCGCCGTCGACACGGTGTGGCTCCAAGCGACCCCGCGCGTGGTGCCGATCATGATCAGCGGGATGCCCATGAGCGAGCCGCCGGTCACGTCGGAGACGCCCGGGACCGTGAGGTGCGCCTGGTAGAAGCGCTCGGAGCCCGACCACGGGAAGTGCGGGTTGCCGTAGAGCAGGCCGTGGCCGTCCTGCGACCCGGACCGGCCGATGCCGTAGGCGTTGGAGCCGATGCCGGAGAGGTTCTCGTCGAGCGTGCCGGGGGCGAGATCGCGGATCGTCTCGGCCGCGGCGGCGGACGGCTGGGGCGCAGCGGCGGGCGGCGACACGCTGGCGGCGGCGCCAGCGCCCCCGGCGACGC
>JAEYAL010000013.1 GCA_023404805.1 Actinomycetes bacterium
TCCCTGGACCGCCGAGCACGAGCGTGGTCGGCCGGGAGCCCCTGGCGGCGCCTGAGCGTCCTGCGCCGTCGGCAGCCGGGCGGCCTGGCCCATCAGCGGCGCCACCGCCCGGAACTCCGGATCCGCCTTGCGACGCGGCCCGCGCGGCCGCGGACTCCCCTCGCTCCATGGCCCGCAGTCTAGGGCGAGGCGCGCCTGCGCCAAACCTGTGGGCCGCAACGTGCGGGTGCAAACTGCGGCGCCACAGCACGTTGGCGCGCCGGCCGGTGCAGGTTTGCAGCGCAGCGCCGCATACCTGCCGGCGGAGGGGCGGCGTGACGTCGGCGGGTAACCTGCCGCGCATGACGCTCGACCACGCGCGCTGGCTTGACGTCGCCCGCGAAGCTGCGGCGGCAGCGGAGGCGGCCGTCGACACCTACGCCCCGGGCGACCGCCGCGGCTACACCGGTGAGACGGGCGCTGGAGGCGACCGCACGCTGGCCATCGACGCAGCCGCCGAGGAGGCGATCATCGGCGTGCTCGCGAAGCACGCGGCCGCCGGGTTGCCGTGCACCGTCGTGTCGGAGGAGCGTGGCGAAGTCGATCTCGGCGCGCCGCTGCCGCGCATCCTCGTCGATCCGATCGACGGATCGCTGAACGCCGGACGCGGCCCCGCCGGGCACCACGCGGTGTCGATCGCGATCGGGTCTGGGCCGTCGGTCGCCGACGTCGAAGTCGGCTACGTGTACGACCTCTCGACGAAGCAGGCCTGGTGGGCGATCGCCGGCGGCGGCGCGTTCCAGGACGGGCGGCGGCTCGGTCCGCAGCCGGAGCGCCGCCACCACGACGGGCGCCTGGAGCTGCTCGCGATCGAGGCTGCCGACCCCGAGCTGCTCGCGCCCGCGCTGCCGGTGCTGACCGACGAGGTCCGCCGCCTGCGCGCCCTCGGCGCGATCGCGCTCAGCCTCTGCCAGCTCGCGGCGGGGGCCGTCGACGCGATGCTCACCCTCGGGTACTGCCGACCGGTCGACGCCGCCGCCGCGCAGCTGCTCGTCCGCGAGTCCGGTGGCGTGCTGGAGTGGTGGCCCGGCGAGCCCCTCGCCGACGTCCCGCTCACCTGCGAGCCGCGCTCCGCGCTCGTCGCGGCCCGCACGCCTGAGGCGCTTGCCGCGCTCCGCGCTGCGGTCGCGCACGTCGTGCTCCCCGGCGCCTGATCCGCCGCGTCGGCGACTCGGCGCCTCGCTGGCGCGCGCGGACACGAATGCCCGCAAGTGCGCCCCAACTGGGACCACCAGTAGGCCCAAATCGGCACCTGCCCGGGTGCGACCTCGCGCATCCGTCCGGCAGCGTGATCGATCGCACCAATCTCTGTCCCCCGACACGCGACGGTGCAACCCATAGGGGGACCGCTGCGCGGATCTGCATCCGTGATGCCAGTAGGTTCGAAGCGCGCCCCCTCCTCATCCGTTTCGACCCGCAGGGACACGATGGCCGACACCACGAGCACCAGCACCACGACGACGAGCACAACCGGGGCAGCCAAGCCGGCCGCGACCCCGGCTGCCGCCACGACCGCTTCCGCGACGAAGGCTCCGGCCGCCAAGGCGACCACCGCCGCGGCGACCAAGGCGACGCCCGCGAAGACGACCGCCGCCAAGAGCACCGCCGCCAAGCCCGCTGCCGCGAAGGCCGCCACGGCCAAGCCGGCCGCCGCCAAGAGCACCGCCGCGAAGACGACGGCGGCGCGCAAGCCCGCCGCCAAGACGACGGCGAAGTCGACGGCGGCCAAGACCACGGCCGCCAAGAAGCCGGCGGCGCGCAAGCCGGTCGCCGCCAAGGCTGCCGCGGCCACCAAGGCGACGGCGACCACCGCCGCCAAGAAGCCGGCGGCGCGCAAGCCCGCCGCCCGCAAGACCACCTCGACCGCGGCAGCCAAGGGCTCGACGGCGGCGCGCGCGAAGGCGACGACCGCGTCGGCCAAGCGCACGGTGACCTCCGCCAAGCAGGGCGTCGACAAGACCGAGACCGCTGCCAAGACGACCTACACGCAGGCCGAGGGCACGCTGAAGTCGGCGACGAAGGACATCCTCGAGGTCCTGAGCGAGCGCACCGAGAAGCTGCGCGCGCAGGCTGAGGAGCGCACCGAGAAGCTCCGCAGCACCGCCGACGAGCGCACCAAGGAGCTCCGCGCGACCGCCGACGAGCGCACGAAGGAGCTGCGCACCACGGTCGACAGCCGCACGACCGAGGCCAAGGACGCTGCCTCCGAGCGCTACTCCTCGACGCTGGAGCTGGTCGAGAAGGCCGCCCGCATCCAGGTCGGCGCAGCCCTCGTCGCCCGCGACGAGATCACCGGCCGCTACGACAAGGTCAAGGCGTTCGTGAACTCGAAGACCGAGCGCACGAAGCAGCTCAACAAGTTCGAGAAGCGCGGCAAGACCTCCATCGCCAAGACGGAGAAGGAGCTCAAGGCCCGCCGCGAGCAGGCGCTCGCCGAGCGCGACAAGGCCATCGAGCGCGCCAAGGACCAGCTCACCGAGGCCCGCGAGACCGTCAGCTCCTACGCCGACAAGGTCGCCACCCCGGTCACGGACACGCGCGCCGCGATCGAGAAGCGCTTCAAGACCGCCGCGTAACCACCGCGCGCATCCGCGTTTCGAACGCCTCGTCGCCCTCGCGGGCGGCGGGGCGTTTGCCGTTTCTACGCTGGTTCATCCAGCGGGTTGGCCACCGGGAGGTGGGCGGGCCCGCCCTGCGAGGTTCCCCTATGTGGACCGCGGACCGCTTCTGGAGCGTGCGCCCTTCTACAATCTCCCTCATGGCCGACACCATCACCGCCCCGTCCGAGGACCAGATCCGCGAGGCCCTCAAGGGCGTGATGGATCCGGAGCTCAAGCGGTCCGTCGTCGAGCTCGGCATGGTGCGCTCGATCGCCATCGGCGAACGCGGCCACGTCGACGTGAAGATCTCGCTCACGACCGGCGGCTGCCCGCTGAAGGGCACGTTCACCACGGACGTCTCTGAGCGCGTCGGCGCGGTGCCCGGTGTCACGACGATCAACGTCGACTTCGACGTCCTCTCACCTGAGGAGAAGGACGCGCTGAAGGCCAAGCTCGGGATGCCCGGCGGCCTCCCGACGGGCGCGCTCGCGCAGATCGGCCAGGTCATCTGCGTCGGCTCCGGCAAGGGCGGCGTCGGCAAGTCCTCGCTGACGTCCAACCTCGCCGTCGCCCTCGCCAGTGAGGGCAAGACCGTCGGCATCCTCGACGCCGACGTGTGGGGCTACTCGATCCCGCGCATGTTCGGCCTCGGCGGCCAGAAGCCGCCGGTGAACGGCGAGCGCAAGATCGTCCCGCTCGAGGCGCACGGCGTGAAGGTCATGTCGATCGGCTTCTTCGTCGACGAGGATTCCGCCGTCGTCTGGCGCGGCCCGATGCTGCACAAGGCCCTCACCCAGTTCCTGCAGGACGTGGCCTGGGGCGACCTCGACTTCCTCCTCATCGACCTCCCGCCGGGCACTGGCGACGTGTCGATGACGCTCGCCCAGCTCGTGCCGCAGTCCGAGTTCCTGCTCGTGACGACGCCGCAGGACACCGCGCAGAAGGTCGCGCGCCGCGCCGCCGAGATGGCCGACAAGGTCAGCATCCCGGTCTGCGGCGTCCTCGAGAACATGGCCGGCTTCGTCGCGCCGACCGGCGAGCGCTACGAGATCTTCGGCAAGGGCGGCGGCCAGGCGCTGGCCGACGAGATCGACGTGCCGCTCCTGGGCTCAGTGCCGCTGACGATGCCGCTGCGCGTCCAGGCCGACGCCGGCGAGCCGCTCGTCTCCCTCGACCCGGACGACCCTGCCGCCCAGGCCGTCCGCTCCGCTGCTCGCGGCCTCATCGCCATGGCGCCCCCGCGCATCGTCTCGGCGCCGGAGCCCATCGGCATGTCGCTGCCAATGGCGTAATCGAACCTCGCAGGGCGGGCCCGCCCACCGCCCGGGCAGTACCGCCCTGCGCCCGTCGGCGGCCCCAGGGCCATCAAGTCCCGGCTCAGCCGGCGGGGAGCGCCTGCCAGGTCGGTCCGGTCAGCTGAGCGCTTGCGGCGCGCTGCACCGTCGAGGTCGCGGCAGTCGCTGGGTCGAGCACCAGCAGCGAGGACGCCACCTTCTTGAAGCCGCCTGTGGTGAAGGCGACCCGAGACCCGTCCGGCGCCCACGTCGGACCATCGATCCAGCCGTTCTTCGCCGAGGTATAGAGCGTGCGCGGCGCCGCCGAGCCGTCGATCGGAACCGTGGCGACCGCTGAGCGCGTGGCGCGCTTGTCGAGCAGGCTGGTGAAGACCACGGTCTTGCCGTCGGGCGAGACATCTGGCTCCCCCGCGAACGGCATCGGGAGGCTGGGGAACAACACGCCGGCCCCTGTTCCGTCGCGGCGCGCCTTCCAGAGTTCGCCTACCTCGAAGAACGGTTTGTCTCCGCTGCTGAGGGTGTTGCGCTCAAAGAGGATCGTGGCGCCGTCCGGTGTGAAGGCCGGGCGGCGGAAGTAGCCACCGTCGTCGAGGACTTTGACGATCAGCTCCGCCGTTCCTCCGGTCGACGGGACGCTGTGGATGCCGTCCATCACGTCGGCGTAAACGAGTGACGTGCCGTCCGGTGACCACGCGATGCCGTCCACCCACCCGGTGCGCGCCACGAGCTTCGCCCCGGTGCCGTCGGCGGCAGCGACGTAGACACCATCGGATTTGCTCTCGCGGCCGAAGGCGCCCATCGAGAACGCGATCTTGGTGCCGTCAGCGGAGTACTCCGGGCTGTCGACCAGGAACCGCTTCTTCGCGAACAGCCGCTGAAGCGCCGAGCCATCAGGGGCCGACGAGATCAGCGCGGAGCCAGCCGAGCCCTTCTTGCTCTTCGGCGCCGTCCACTTCGCTACTGCGAGCCGACCGTTCGCACCAGGAGTGGCAGCAGAGGCGCTGGCGGGCAGGCCGCAAGCCAGCGTCACGGCGAACGTAATAAAACCAACAGAAAAGCGGTGACTCACACTCACAGTGAATCAAACCATTCCGCTCGGCTCAGTCGCCGCCTCCGCCGCACCCGCCGCCGCAGCCGCTGCTGCAGCCCGAATCGCCGCCGGAGTCGCCCGAGTCTCCCCAGCCGCCCGAGTCCCAAGAGCCGTCGCCCCAGTTGCCGGAGCCCCGGCCGCCACTGATGCGCGGCGCGACCGGCTTCATCGCGACCAGGAGCAGGACGCCGCCGAGCGCGCCGAGTCCCGCCGGGAAGACCTTGGCGGCCTCGACGGGCACGACGCCGGCCTCAGCGCCCGGACCGAACAGCGAGAGGTAGACGGCCAGCGACCCGGTCGTGAGCAGCAGGCCGAAGAGCGCGACGAACAGCCGTCCGGAGCGGGCGAAGATCGCGCCGAGGATCGCCGAGCCGAGTCCGACGACGAGGGCGCCGATCGGCGCGAGCGCCTCGGGCGGGCAGGGTGGCGAGCCGTCATCGCCGCCGCACTCGCCGATCTGGATGACATCGAAGAGGCCCCAGCTCGCGGCGATGACGCCGAAGCCGACCATGGCCATGCCGATGAGCCAACGCAGCCTCATGATCCGAACGGCTCCTTGCCGATGAGCACGAGGTAGTCCGCCGCGAGGACCGCGGCGATGAAGAGCGTGAAGACGACGCCGTTGATGTCGCGGGGCCGCTGGCGTGGGTTGAACATGCGCCGCAGTGTGGCGTGCCGAGCGCCGCCGCGCCAGCGTCTCACGCCAAAACGAGATATCGCCGGTCTCTCACGGTGTCCCGCTCCGAACTCCCGAGGATCGCGGTCGCCAGACAACCGCGGATGACGGGAGTTCGGCGGCACGCCGCGCCGCGGCCCTAACTCCCGAGGATCGCGGTCGCCAGACGACCGCGGATGACGGGAGTTCGCCGCGCGCCGCGCCTACGCCGCGATGTGCGCGAGCGACGCCGCCAGCCCGTCGAGCGCGGCCTCGACCTCGCCGGCCCCCGCCGAGGGCAGTTTGAAGAGCCCGCGATCGAGACCCAGCTCCGCATACGCCTCAAGCGAAGCCGGATCGGACGCGGCCCCGTACAGCGTCGTCGGGAGCACCGGACGGCCGGCCTCGGCGCACCGCGCCGCCAGCTCGCGCATCCGCGGCGCCAGCTCGTCGAGCCCGCCCGGGGCGCGGGGCAGCCAGCCGTCGCCCCACGCCAAGACGCGGTCGAGCACCTTGGCTCCGTCGCCGCCGATCAGCACCGGCGGACCGCCCGCCTGCGCCGGCTTCGGCCAGCTCCAGACCCGGTCGAACCGCACGTGCTCCCCGTCGAACGAGGCGACCTCGTCGCGCCACAGCGCGCGCATCGCGCCGACGTGTTCGCGCATATGGCCAAAACGCTTGCCGTACACCACGCCGTGATTCGCAAGCTCGCCTTCGAGCCACCCTGCGCCTGCACCGATTTCGACGCGCCCGCCAGAGATCAGATCGAGCGACGCGATCGCCTTGGCCGTCGCGAGCGGCTCATGTTGTGCCACCAGCATGACTGAGGTGCCAAGTCGCAGGCGGGTCGTCGCCGTGGCCGCAGCCGTGAGCGCGACGATCGGATCCAGGCTGCGCGTGTAGCTGTCGGGGAACACCGCATCGGGGTACGCGTCGGCCACGCTGGCCGGGAAATGCGTGTGCTCCGAAACAAAGAGCGATTCAAAGCCCCGCTCTTCGGCGAGCTGGGCGACCTCGGCCGGCGCGACCGTCCGATCGGTCAGGGAAATGGCAACGCCGAACTTCACTCGGCGGATCGTACCCTTTCCAACCGGCTCGCGAAACGGTACGTTTCTGATGATTCCGAACCGCGTTCGGAAATTTTCCGCCCGCCGCGGGACCATAGAAACCGCTCCGTCCCAGAGCACCCGTCCAACAGAAATCCATCGCCGATCCGTGCCACTGCGGACGCGTTGCGCCATGCTTGTCCCGTCCGCTTCACCCACCTTGTTGGCAGCCGCCCTTCACGCCGCAGGCGGCAAGGGCGCGCAGCTGCTCCAGCTCCGCAGCGCCGGGTTCAGCGTGCCGGCGTTCGGCGTCGTCGACGCCGGGGTTCTGGACCGCCTGCTCGATGCTGCTGGGCTGCGCAGCGCGATCGACGCGGCCCTGGTCGGGCTGACGGTCGACTCAGCCACTGCGGCAGCCGACGAGATCCGCCGCATCATCACCACCGCGGCTGTCGACGTCGACGCGCAGCGCGCGATCGCCGCCGCCTACGACGACGCGGGCGCCGCACAGGTCGCGGTGCGCTCGTCGGCCATCGGCGAGGACGGCGCCGACCACTCCTTCGCCGGCCAGGGAAGCTCGTTCCTGCACGTGAGCGGGCTCGACGCGGTCACGCGCTCCGTCGCCGAGTGCTGGGCCTCCGCGTGGTCGGCCCGCGCGCTCACCTACCGCCTGCTGCAGCAGCTCCCCACCGAAGGGATCCGCACTGCCGTCGTCATCCAGTCGATGGTCGAAAGCGGCGTGAGCGGCGTGCTCTTCACCGTCAACCCCATCAGCGGCAGCGTCGACGAGCTTGTCTTGAGCGCGGTCTACGGCCTCGGCGAGGGCCTCGTCTCTGGCCAGGTCGACGCCGACACCATCACCTTGCGCAAGCGCGACGGCGCCGTGGTGTCGACGCAGCTCGGCGAGAAGGAGCAGCGCTTCGAGCGCTCGCCGGATGGCCACGGGATCACGGCCGTGCCCGAGACGTCCGAGCGCCGCGCAGCCCAGGCGCTCGCGCCCGCGCAGATCGCCGAGCTCTACCGCGCCGGCCTCGCGCTCCAAGCGCATTTCGGCGCCCCGCAGGACGTCGAGTGGGGCTTCGCCGGCGGCCGCCTCTGGATCTTCCAGTCGCGGCCCGTCACCTCGGTCGCCGCGCCGCGCTCGTCGACCGCCCCTGCGCCGGGCCGCCACACGCGCCTCTGGGACAACGCGAACGTCGTCGAGAACTTCGGCGACGTCACCGCGCCGCTCACGTTCAGCTTCGCGAACCACGTCTACGGCGTGGTCTACCTCGCTTACTGCCGCGAGCTGGGCGTGCCCGCCGCGCAGCTGCAGCGGATGCGCCCGTGGACCGAGCACCTGCTCGGCCAGTTCGACGGGCGCGTCTACTACAACGTCCTCAACTGGTACATGGTCGTGCGGCTCGTGCCGCTGTGGAAGGTCCAGCAGAAGGTGCTCGCCGCGACGGCCGGCATCCGCGAGACGCCCGACGACATCGGCGAGGCGCAGCGCCCGATGCGCCATCTGCCGCGGCCGATCGAGCGCGCCGTGCACCTCAAGACGGCCGTGACCTTCGCCCGGCGGTTCCTCACCGCCGGCCGCACGACCCGCACGTTCCTGGCCGACTTCAACGAAGCGCACGCCGACTTCGAGCGGATGGACCTGGGCGGCATCCCGGCACACGAAGCGTGGGCGGCGTACGAAGACCTCGAGCGCTCGATGGCCGAGCGCTGGGGCCCGACCGCCGTGCTCGACGCCGTGATCAGCCTGTCGCTCGGCGTGCTCTACGGCCTCACCCAGAAGTGGCTGCCGGACGCGCCCGAGTGGTTCCTCTGGCAGGCCGTGAAGGTCGACTCCGGCGAGGTCGAATCGGCGCTGCCGCCCGAGCGCCTGACGGCCATCGCGAGCCGGATCAAGGACGACGCCGCGCTCACCGCGCTCGTCACGGACACCGACCCGGGCGAGCTGCGCGCCGCGCTCGATGCCAGCACCCTGCCGGGCGCCCCCTGGCTCGCCGGCGAGCTCGACCGCTACCTCAGCGACTTCGGCGACCGCGCGCTCAACGAGATGAAGCTCGAGGCGCCCGACCTGCGTGACGACCCGACCCAGGCGTGGCTGATGCTCGTCGACGCGGTGAAGCTCCCGGCCCAGCCGAGCGCCGGCGGCAAGGGCACCGCGCAGGACCGCAGCGCCGATGAGTGGCTCGCCGGAAAGCTGAACCTGCCGCAGCGCGCGGTCTACGGGTTGATGCGCCGCAAGGTGCAGGCTTCGCTCACGCACCGCGAGAGCGTGCGGTTCGCCCGGTCGCGCGCGTTCGCGGTCGTGCGCCGGCTGCTGCGGGCCGTCGGGGAGGACTTCGCGCGGAAGGGTCTGATCGACGCCCCGCGCGACGTCTACTTCCTGCGCCTGGAGGAGCTGCGCGGCGTGTTCCACGGCAGCACCGACCAAGGCGAGCTGCGCGGGCTCGTCGCCCTGCGGCGCGAGCGTGAAGCGGAGCAGCGGGCCCACAGCGCCCCGCCCGCCCGCTTCTACACGCAGGGCCTGCCGCAGCGCGGGCCCTACGTCGAGGACGTCCCGGTCGAGGACGGCCCGAGAGGCCTGGTCGACGGCGTCCTGCACGGCCGCCCCTCCTGCCCGGGCGTGGTCGAGGCGCCCGCGCGGGTCGTCGACTCGCCCCGCGACGTGAGCGGCTGCGTCCTGGTGGCCTACCGCACCGATCCCGGCTGGGTCGGCGCGCTCTCCTCGGCCTCGGCGCTGCTGATCGAGCGCGGCAGCCCGCTGACGCACGTCGCCGTCGTCGCCCGCGAGCTCGACATCCCGACGGTGGTGCAGATCCCGGGCCTGACGGCCGTGGTCGCCTCGGGCATGCAGCTGAGGGTCGATGGCGCGGCCGGAACCGCAAAGATCCTGTCCCGTCCCACGTCCACCCCAGACGCCGCGGAGGCCACATCGTGACCGCGCCGACCACCATGGGCCAGCGAGCCAGCCGGCTCGAAACCCGCCTGCAGGGCTACCACGGGCAGGGGCTCGCGGATGTCTTGGAGCTGCTTGATTACCTCCGCGACGAGGGCGACACGGTGATCGCCGGCGGCTCGTTGTCGATCGACCAAGGCAACGCGTTCAGCGACCTCGACGTCGTGATCGTCGGGCCGACGGTGAACTCGTCGGCGGTGCCGCTCGAGCACTGGGTCGGCTCGCTGCGCGTCGACGCCTGGACGCGCTCCACCGCCGACATCGAAGCGCTGTACGCGCAGGCCGAAGCGGCGCTGGCATCGGACGGCCCGATGGTCGGCGAGTTCGGCACGACCGCGCAGGAGCAGCAGCTCAAGCTGCTCCACCGCATCGCCTTCGGGGTCGTCGTCGAAGGCGAGGCAGTTCGCCCGACGCCGTCTGGGCGCTCCACCGAGGAGGTCGCCCGCGACCTGCTCACCCGCGAATACGCCGAGCGCGCCCGGGAGTCGCTGGTCGTCGCCGGGCTCGCGCACGCCGCCGGCAGCGACCTGACTGCCGCCACCGTCGTGCGGATGGGCGTCGAGGAGGCGCTGCACGCGGTGCTCCACGCCCGCGGGATGCCGTTCTCGGGCGACAAGTGGCTCGCCGAGCAGGTTCAGGCCTTCCCCGAGCTCCACGCGCTGCACGACCAGGTCAGCCAGCTGCCGGCCAAGGGCCAGCCCCTTGCGCCGTACACCGAGCATGCGCTCGCGCTCGGCAGCGAGCTGCTGGGCGTCGACCTCTCGCTCGCCGCGCTCGGGCCAGACCTCGCCTGGGAGCACGAGGAGCTGACCCTGGTGCCGATCGCCAAGCGGCGCCTGCTCACGAGCGAGCTGCACGGCACCGGCTGGGAGCTCGAACCCGAGGAGGCCGAGCTGTGGGAGCGCCTGGCGGCGAGCGCCGCCGGCGGCGCCTTCGACCACCCCACCGGCGACCCGGCAGCCGAGGCGTTCCTGCTGCGGATGTACGAGGTCGGGATGGTCCGGCTGAAGTGGAAGCGCGGCCTGCCGCTCTCAGCGCTGGACCTTGACCTCGGAGGCGCCCGGTGAAGCAGATCGAAGGCGACATCCGCCGCTACGCGTTCACCCAGGGCCACGCCTTCTGGCACATGGCGATGCCGGTGCCTGCGCTGCTCGAAGATGCCCGCGGCGCCCATGCCGACGGCCAGCTCGGCCTGCTCCGCCACACCTCCCGCAACCTCGGGTTGGTCTGCGCGGTCACGCTGGCCTACGTCGAGCGCGACGGGCGCCCCGCCCCCGCGCTGCACGCCCGCGCCGCCTGGGCGCTGCGGCTGATCGCCGGCCATCCGCTGGCCGAGGACTGCGAGGCGCTGATCCGCGGCGACCGCACGCTGGCCCTCGATGAGCTGCTCGAGCGCTGCGTAGCCCTGACCGATGCGATCGACGCGATCGTCGGACGCACGCCGCATCCGATGTCGGCCGAGGGCTACTTCCCTTCGCTGGCACTGCTACGCGACTACTTGCGACTGGCCGAATCGGTCGGCGAAAAGGGGTTTCTGCCCCGCGAATGGGGAGGCAACGCCTGATGCCCAGCGTGACGCTCGACGTCGAGATCCAGGCCGATGCCGACCGCGTCTGGGCGGCCGTCGTCGATGTCGAGCGCTACCCGGCGGTAATGGACCACGTCCGCTGGTCGCGCATCGACTCGGTCGAGTCCGAGGCTAAGCGCCACACCGCGTGGTCGATCGTCCTCAAGGGCTCGATCCTCGAATGGGAGGAGAACGAGTACCTCGACCATGAAGCGCGCGTGATGCGCTTTGAGCAGACCGCTGGCGACATGGACGTGTTCACGGGCTCGTGGACGGTGACCGAGCGCGGACCCGGGCTGACGCACGTGGTGCTCGTCATCGAGTTCGAGATCGGCATCCCGCTGCTGGCCGACATGCTCAACCCCGTCGCCATCCGGGCCCTGCGCAGCAACTGCAACGACATGCTGATGGGTGTGGAGCGCGAGGCGCTCGCCGCCGCTGGAGCCATCGGCTGACGCGATGACGGCGGACGGCCTCCCCATCGACGCGCCCGGTACTGCGAGCTCCAGCGAGCGCGCCGGCACCGGCGCCGACGCCGTCTTCGGGGCGTACCGCGACCACGGCTCGCCGGGCATCGCGCTCGCCGCCCGCCTGCTTGGCCGCTCGGCCTACGAGGTGGAGGCCGACGGCGCCGTCGTGCGCCTCAGCGACGGCCGCGAGCTGATCGACCTGGGGTCGTATGCCGTGAACCTGCTCGGCCACCGGCACCCCGCGGTCGTCGCGGCGTGCCACGCGCAGCTCGACCGCCTGCCGGTCTCCACCCGCTCGCTGGCCAACGCGGAGACGTCCGCGCTGATGGGTGAGCTCGCGGCCCGCGCCGGGGCGCCGCTCGACCGCGTCTGGCTTGGGACCAACGGCTCCGACGCCGTCGAGGCTGCGCTCAAGCTCGCGCGCCGCGGCACCGGCCGTCCGCGCGTGCTGGCGGCGCAGGGCGGCTTCCACGGCAAGTCGCTCGGCGCGCTTGCCGCGACGGCCAACCCGCTCTTCCGCACCGGTGTCGAATCGGCCCTGGCGCCCGTCACGCACCTCGATCCGGCAGACGCTGGCGCCGTCGCCCGCGAGGCCGCGGCCGGCGATGTCGCCGCGCTCGTCTTCGAACCGATCCAGGGCGAGTCCGGCGTCCGCGTGCTCGACACCGAGGTGCTGCGGCAATGGGCGGCCGACGCGCGCGCCGCCGGCGTCTTCGTGATCGCCGACGAGATCCAGTGCGGCCTGGGCCGCTGCGGCCCGTTCTCGGTCGCGGTCGACGCCGGGCTGGAACCGGACGCGGTCCTGTTCGGCAAGCCGCTCGGCGGCGGCGTGATGCCGCTCAGCGCGATGGTCTCCACCACCGGCTTCTACACGCCGCTGCTGAAGGACGCCACCTTCCACACGGTCACCTTCGCGGGGAACCCCCTGGCCTGCGCCGCGGGCCGGGCCGCGCTGCGCGCGCTGGCTGCGCTGGAGGGCGAGGGCGTCCGGATCGCCACGGCCTTCGAGACCCAGCTCGGGCTGCTCGCCGAGGCGTACCCGCAGGTCGTGGCTGGCGTGCGCGGCCGCGGGCTGCTGTGGGGGCTGGAGCTCCAATCGGCCGCGCTGGCCGGCGAGCTCCTGCTGTTCCTCGCCGAGCACGGCATCGTCGCGTCGCCATGCCTCAGCGCGCCGACGGTCGTCCGGCTCTGCGGGTCGCTGGTCCTCACCGACGCGCAGCTGCAGACGGCGTTTGCGGCGATCGGCCGCGCACTGGCGGCCTGCCAGGCCGTGGTCGAAGCCGACCTCGCCGAGGAGGCGTCATGGAGCTCGTGACGGCCGCCGCGCAGCCGTCGTGGTTCGTCCGCGTCGAACGCTGGAGCATTGAGCGCATGCCGCGCCGGCTGCGGCTCGCGGTCCTCGGCCTGTACGCGATCGTCGTCGGCGCCGGCTATTCCCACCCCCACGCCGCGTGGGACGACGTCGCCTTCGACTGGCTGCGCGCGCAGCTGCTCGGGGCCGTCCTGATCGTGGCCTGGTTCCTGATGATCCGCACCCTCGACGATCTCGAGGACCAGGCGGAGGACGACGTCAACCACCCTGACCGCGCGCTGCAGCGCGGCGCGGTCTCGCGGCGCGACCTGCAGTGGTTCGTCGGCTTGCTCGTCGTCCTCCAGTCAGTGGTCGCCGTCCTGATCGACCGCGCGCTCGGGCATGACGCGCCTGGCCCGATCACCACCTTCTGGTTCGGCATGGCGGCCTTCCTCGCCGCGGCTGCCGTCGACTTCGGCGTGCCGCGGGCGCTCGCCGCGCGGCCCGCGCTGCGCCGGGCGCTCCGCGCTCCCGCCTCGATCCTTCCGCTGATCCTCGCCTTCTCGATCGGCTACGGCACCGTGCAGCTCGACTGGGTCACGCTCGCAGTCGTCGCGGCGGTCGCAGGTGTCGTCGCCTGGTACGACATCAGCCGCCGCCCCTCTGCTGAAGGAGCGCGCGCGTGAGCCGCCGGATCCTGCTCACCGGCGCCACCGGCCTCGTCGGCGCGCAGCTGCTCAGCGAGCTGCAGGGCCTGCCTGGCCTCGAGGTGGTCGGCACCAGCCGCAACGGCTCCAAGGACGGCGCCGTGATCGCGTGGGACATGGCCGCCGGGGAGATCCCCGCGCCGCTGCAGGGGCCGTGGGACGTGATCGTGAACAACGCCGCCGACGTGCGCTGGACGATGGAGCCCGCCGAGGCGCTGCGCGCGAACGTGACGACGCTCGACGGCCTCGCCGCAGTCGCCGGACCGGACACGCACGTCGTCCACGTCTCCACCGCCTACGCCACCGGCCGCACGGGCAGCGTCGAGTCGGCCGAGCTCGGCGACTACCGCAACACCTACGAGTGGTCGAAAGCCGCAGGTGAGCGGCTCGCCCGGGACCGGTTCGCGCACCTCACGACCGTGCGGCTGTCGCTGATCACCGGCCGCCGCGGCGATGGCAAAGCGGCCCGCTTCGCCGGCCTCTACGTGCTGCTGCGCGGGGTCGCGAGCAGCACGATCCCGGCGGTTCCGGCCGCGCGAGGCGCGTACTGCGACGTGATCCCGGTCGACGACTGCACGCGCGTGCTCGGCGAGCTCGCGCTGGCGCCGCCGCCGAGCGCTGGCGACCACCGCACCTTCACGGTGGCGGGAGGCACGCAGGCGCCGACCGTCGAAGTGGTCGTTCCAGCGATGGTCGACGCGCTCAACGCCTGGCGCGCGGAGCGCGGGATCGAGCCGTTCGGGCAGCCGAAGCTCATCGAGCCCGATGCGTGGGACCGGTTCTTCCTCGCCTTCGCCCGTGAGCACCTCACGCCGCGCCAGCTGCGGGCGCTCGACCTGCTCCGGGCCTACGTGCCGTACCTCCAGATCACCGAGCCGCGCGACGCCACCCACCCGGTGACGGACGTGATGGGCACGGTCACCGCGTCGTCGACGGCGTGGTGCGACAGCTTCGCCCGGCTGGCGGCGATGCCGCCGCGGCCGTGGCAAGCCCGCAGGGACCGCGCGCCCGAGGAGGCCACCGCATGACGACGCCGCCGACCCCCCGCCCGCAGGACGCCGGCGCTGGGCTGTCCGACCGCGAGCGCATCGACGAGCTCCTCGTCTCGCTGTGCCCGATCGATCCGCCCAGCGTGATCACCGACGACCTGCTGCTCGTGGCCGACCTCGGCTACGACTCGCTCGGCCTGCTTGAACTGGTCTCCGCGCTGGAGGTCGAGTTCGACCTCACCGAGGTCTCCGAGGAAGAGGCGCTCGAGATCGAATCCGTCGGCGACCTCCACGCACTTCTGGCCTCCACCATCGCCGCCGCTGGAGGTGCCCGATGACCCACGCCCCCGCGACCCGCCAGCAGCTGCTTTCGGCCGCGCTCGCTGAGCACGCCGCGCAGACGCCGGACGGCCTCGCCTACGCGTACCTGCCGGACGGCCTGAACGAGGCGGCCCGCCTGACCTGGGCCGAGCTCCAGACCCGCGCCCTCGGCCTCGCCGCCGTCCTGCGCGACCGGATCGACGCCGGCGACCGGGCGCTGCTGCTGCTCCCGGCCGGGCTGGACTTCGTCGTCGCGACGCAGGCCTGCTTCCTGGCCGGCGTCGTCGGCGTCGCGGTCGCACCGCCCGCCCCGCGCACCGCCGCGCGCGACCTGGCCAACGTCGCCTTGCTCGCTGCCGACGCCGACGCGGCCCTCGTCCTCACGATCCCGGAGCTCGACGCGGCCGTCGCGACCGCCGCCGCCGCGTTTCCGGTCCTCGCGCCGCTCGCGGCCCTCCCGATGATCCACGTGGCCGAGGCCCCAGCCGAGGCGGTCGACCCGTGGTGGGCGGCGCCAGACCCGAGCGATCTCGCCTTCCTGCAGTACACCTCCGGGTCGACCAGCGCGCCCCGCGGCGTGATGCTCACCCATGCCGTCCTCGCCGCGCACGCCGCGGAGATCAACGCGCTCGTCCTCGGGCGGGCAGGCGACTGCCCCGACCAGACGTACACCTGGACGCCGCCGTGGCACGACATGGGCCTAGTCAACGGCATCTTCTCTGGCCTCGCCTCGGGCAACCCCACCCGGATCGCACCACCGCACGCCATCGCGCGCCGCCCGCTGACGTGGCTGCAGGCGCTGAGCGACTTCGAGATCACCGCATCCGGCGGCCCGGACTTCATCTACCGCCTCTGCGCCGAGCGCGCCACGCCCGAGTTCGCGGAGTCCCTCGATCTCTCGCGTTGGAAGACCGCGTACTGCGGCGCCGAGCCGATCCGCCCCACCACGCCGGCCGTGTTCAGCAACGCGTTCGCCGCGGCCGGCTTCCGCCCGGGCGTGTTCGATCCCGGGTACGGCCTCGCCGAAGCGGTGCTCCTGGTCACCTCGCCGCCGAGCGACGAGGTGGAGCCGGCGCGCACCGTCGACTTCGACCGCGACGCGCTGGCCCGCGGCGTGGCGCTCCCCGCCGAGGCCGGCAGCACCTCGGTGTTCCCCCTCGTCGACAACGGGATCCCCTTGCCGGCCACGGAGGTCGCGATCGTCGATCCGCAGTCGCACCGCCGCCTCGAAGAGGGCCAGGTGGGCGAGCTGTGGATCAACCGCTTCACGGTCGGCTCGGGCTACTGGCGCCGCGAAGAGGAGACCGAGGCCGCGTTCCGCGCGGAGATCGACGGCGAGCCGGGCACCGCCTGGCTGCGCACGGGCGACCTCGGCTTCTTCCACGACCGCGGGCTGTTCATCGCCGGCCGGATCAAGGACGTGCTGATCATCAACGGCGTCAACCTCCACGCCGTCGACATCGAATCCGTCGCCAAGGAGAGCCACCCCGAGCTGCACGCGCGCCCGGCGACCGCGTTCGGCGTGCGCAGCGACCAGACAGGCGGCGAAGGGCTCGTGCTCGCGATCGAGGTGCCTCGGGCGCCGCTCGACGATGCAGCGCTGGACGCCGCCTTCACCGCTGCGCGGCGCGCGATCGCCTCGACGTTCGGTCTCCAGGCGCAGCGCGTGGTCGGCATCGCCTCGGGCCAGATCCCCAAGACGACGAGCGGCAAGGTGCAGCGCGCCGCCTGCCGCCAGGCGCTCGCGGCCGGCGAGCTGGAGGTCGTATGGGAGTGGACCGCACCCGAGAGGAGCCAGCGGTGAACGCCACCCAGATCCACGAGCTCGCCCCGCAGCTCGAGACCGTCGGGGAGATCCACGGCCTCGAGGTCCCGGAGTCGCTCTCCAAGGATGCCCGCAAGCGGGTGATCTTCGGCGCCGACGTCTACTTCCGCGAAGGCTGGGCCGACGCGCAGCGCATCCTCGGCGACCGCGCCCCCGAGGTGCTGAGCCGGCACGGGCTCGTCCTGCTCAAACCCGACGCCGTCGCCCGGCGCGTGCTCGACCCCGCGATCGACTGGTTCGAGACGCGTGAAGCGGCGATCGTCGTCGCCGAGCAGGTCAGCGTCAGCACCCACGCGATGCGGGCCATGTGGCAGTACCAGATGAATGCCGCCTCGCCCGACCGGCTGGAGCTCGCGGACCGCGCGCTCGTTACCGATGCCGCGCTGGTGATCGTGGCGCGCCTGCCCGAGAGCCCGGTCCCCGCGAGCGTGCGCTTCTCCAGTTGGAAGGGGCCCGCCGATCCGCGGCGCCGCCAGCCCGGCGAACTGCGCCATGCCTTGGCGGGCGGCAACTTCCTCCTCAACTACGTGCACGCGGCCGACGAGCCCGCCGACGTGCTCCGGGAGCTCACGATCCTGTTCCCGGGCCGCGCCGAGCGCGAAGCGGTCCTGCGAGCGCTCGCCGCGGCGCCGGAGCCTGGCCAGGCGGGCCGCGCCCGGCGCCACGCCCGCGCGCTGGAGGAGCGCATCGAGCCGCACGACCTCGAGCTGTCGACCGCGCTGGCGTACCTGCGCGCAGGCGTGCCCGATGGCCCGAGCGCCGCCGCGTTCCTCAGCCTCCTGGACGCCGTCGAGGCTGGCGAGACGCGCGACTGGCGGGCGCTGTGGCGCGCAGCCGACGACGCCGGGGTCCCAAGTTCCCGTTGGGACCGCGCCGTGGTCGGCACCCACTTGGCCGAGCACACCACGCCGGGCGTGCGGCCGATCCTGTCCTCCGTCCCGGCCGAGCTGTGGGAGCAGGCTGCCGCCGAGGCGCGCAGCACCGGCCCAGACACCCTCCACCCCGTTCGAGAGGCGACCGCATGACCCTTTCGCCATCCATCCACTCCGCGGACGACCGCGCCTTCGACCACCACTCGTTCGACCAGCCGGTCCCGCGGTCGATCGTCCACAAGTCCGGCCCCGGCGAGGTGATCGTCACCGACTCCCGGCAGATCAGCGAACGCACGTACCTCGTGGCGGCTGAGCTCCCGCGCGCGCACGCCTTCTTCGGCGACACCACCGGCGGCACGCCCGGCGTCGACGTGGTCACCGGCCTGGAGTACGCGAGGCAGTCCTGTTACGTCGTGCTGCACCGGTACTTGGGCGTTCCGCTCGACAGCGCGGTGGCGATCCGCGATGTCCGCGTCGAGCTCGACGCCGGTGCCGACCGGCTGCGCCTCGACGGCCCCGTCCCGATGCTTTGCGCCGTCGAGTTGATCGAGCCGGTGCACCGCCACGGCGCGCTGACGGGCTACCACATGACGTTCCGCCAGTTCACCTTCGCGGGCGACGAGCTCGCGCGGGTGACGACGTGCATCTCGTGGGCGCCGCCTCCGACGTTCGCCAAGGTCCGAGGGGCGCGGCGCAGCAGCCTCGGCCTGCCGCCGAAGCCGTCCGGGATCGCGTGGGCAGGCGAGAGCCGGCCGACCATCGCTCCGGGCCGCCGCTCGGCGGCGAACGGCGTCCTGGCCGACTACGCCGATGACGGCGACACGGCGTCGGCGTTCCTGCGGCCTGATCTCGCGTACCCGGCGCTCTTCGACCACGACTACGACCACCTCCCGGGCATCGTCCAGGTCGAGGGCTGCAAACAGCTCGCCCTCTGGGGCGCGGCACGCCGCCTCGGGGTGGAGGTCGACGACCTCTGGGTCCGCGAGTTCGCCGTCGAGTTCCGCGCCTTCACCGAGCTCGACCTGCACACGCAGTGCACGGCGACGTTCAGCCCCAATCCCGACGGGCCCGGGCTGGCGGCGACGGTGTCGACGGCGCAGAACGGCTCGGACCTCGGCGAGATGCGCCTGGTGCTTCTGCCGCGCTAGCCGGCTCCGCCCGCCGGCACGGCTCAGATACCGCCGGTCGGGCGTTTGGCGGAGAACCGCCTCCCCAGCGTGGCGCGCAGGCGCGATGCTGGAGCCATGTTTGGACGGCAGCAGAACGACGCAGGCGGCATCGCCGGGCTTGGCTCGCTGAGCCAAGGGACGGGCGCGGGCATTCCGGGGAGCAGCGCGCTGGGCGGCGCCGCCGCGAGCAGCCGCGCGCAGCACTCGGCGCCAGCGGCTGACGGGCGTCCGCGCCGCTCGGCCGGCCGGATCGCCGCGCTGGTGGCCGGCTGGGCGCTCTTCATCGGCGGGTTCGCGGCCGGCGGCTGGGCGATCTACGAGCTGATGAGCTACGGCTCCTGCGCGAGCGGCGGTCCGTACGTGTCGGCCCGCGAGTGCGCACCCGGCACCGGCCTGAAGATCATGTCGATCTTCGGCAGCACGTTCGCCGTGCTGATCGGCACGGGCCTGATCGGCTCGTGGCGCGCGGCGTCCGCAGCCTGGGGCGTCCTCTTCACCGGCCTCGGGGCGATGTTCATCTTCGGGATGGCGCTGGGCCCCGACGCCGACCTGCCCTCGATGAAGGCCGTCGGGTTCGGCGTCGGCGGGTTGTTCCTGCTGATGGGCCTGCCCGGCCTCTGGGCAGCGGTGCGCCCGCCGACCGGCCGTGAGCGCCGCCAGGTCCGGATCCGGGGCGCGTACGGCACCGAGCTGTCGGTCGACCGGCCCGAGGACGGCGGCCCCGCGGCCGTCGTGATGGCGAACGTGGCTGCGCAGCCAGGCGCTGACGCGGGCGGCTTCGTGCCGCCGTACCCAGGCTGGCCGAACCCGCCGCAGGGTCCGGCGAAGGACCTGCGCTAAGGCGCGAGGTTCGTGCCGGCGCTGCGCGTCAGGCGGGCTGGAGGAGGAGGCCAGCGCTGTGCGCGCTGGCCCAGCAGGCGCTAGTTGTTGCGCGCTTCCCAGGTGAAGGTGTGTGAGCCGCTGGTGAGCACCGTGGAGTGCGCGTTCGGCGTCGGATCGTCGACGACGGTCACCGTGATCCGGTAGTCGACGGCGTTGTTCGTCGCCCAGGCGGAGCCCTTGGCGTCCGGGCCGGCGGCGTAGGTCGTCGGGAACGCGCCGAGCGTGCCGTTGTAGAGCGACGCCGCGGAGGTGAAGCCCGTGCACGACGGGTACGCGCCCGAGAGGCCCGAGCCGCGTTCGACCTGCAGGTTGAAGGCGGTGCCGTTCGTGACCGTGCCGCCGAGGTACAGCTTGACGGTCGCCGCGAGCGAACCGGTGTAGGTCACGCGCATGCAGCGCTGGGTGACGGCGCCGGGGCCCTGGTTGGTCAGCGCGTAGAGCGCGACGCCGGAGTCGTTGTCGGTGATCGTGACGGTGCCCGACGCGATCGAGTTGCCCGTGTTCGTCGTCGTCGCGGTGAACGCCGCGAACACACCAGCGCCAGCGACGGCGAGGGTGCTGCCGCCGACGAGCGCGGTCAGAAGAAGTTTGCGTGTACGGCTGGGCATGGAAACTCGCTTGGCGGTGGGTAGCGCCTGCAACAGCCGTGAGTGCCGTTGCTCCACCTTCCAATCGGACCGATTTCCAACCTTCTTGAGGGTGGTCTGGCCACTCGGCCAGCCACCGCTGTCCCCCAACGGACAGGTCCGCCCGTTTCCGGAGCGCCGCGCGCGCCACAAGCAGAAGAGACAAGGGCAACGCCCCACGCCTGCGTCGTGACAGAGATCACCGCCCGCGAGGCTCAGGGGCAGTTCATCGCGCCCACGTGGCCCCGACGCAGGAGCCCGAGTCCGCCAGGCCGGGGCGGGGTCTCCCTTCCCAGGCGGATCGGCGGCGCGCTGTACGGGCTTGGCCGCTAGGCCAAACCGGACTGCGCGATCGCAGCCGGGGAAGGGAGACCCCGCCCCGGCCGTCGCAAGCCCTACTGCCCGTAGTACGCCGCGTTCAAAGCGATGAACTGCTCCTGATCCTCAGGAACCTGATCTTCAGCGAAGCAGGCGTCCACCGGGCAAGCTTCGACGCAGGCGTCGCAGTCGATGCACTCTTCGGGGTCGATGAAGAGCTGCTTGACCGTGTCGAAGTCGGGCTCGTCGGGGGTCGGGTGGATGCAGTCGACCGGGCAGACCTCGGTGCAGGACGCGTCCTTGGTGCCGATGCACGGCTCGGTGATCACGTACGCCATGGCGGTCGTCTCCTGGCTGAAGAAAGAAGGAAGAAGGCTGGGGCGACTGGCGTTGCCCGTGGCGCGGGAGTTTATCGACCGGGCTCGGGAAACCGGTCGCCCGCGAGGGGCGAGCGGCGCGTGTCCCACCGCAGCTGCGCTTCGAGCTGGGCGGCGAGCTGGAGCAGCACGTGCTCGTCGCAGGGGCGGCCGATCGCCTGCACGGCCACGGGTAGGCCGTCGATCTGGTGTGTCGGGAGGCTGATGGCCGGGTTGCCGCAGAGGTTGGCGACCGGCGAGAACGGCATGAAGGACACGGCGCGTTCGAACACGCTGAGGGGGTCGTCGAGGCCGGCGTGGATCGTGCCGACGGGGACGGGGAGCGTCGCGAGGGCAGGCGTGAGGACCACGTCGTAGGGGGCGATGGTGCCGAGCAAGAGCCGCGAGAGCCCTTCGGCGGTGAACTTGGCTTGCCATGCGTCGGTGGCGCTGCGGCCGGCGGCGCGCTGGGCGACGGCCCACCCGAGCGGGTCCAGGTCGGCTTCTTCGACGGGCCCGTGGCCACCGGCGGCGCTCTTGCCCGCGGCGCCGAGGACGCGCATCTGGATCGAGGCCATGTCGGTGAAGAGGTCGACGAACAGGTCGACCACCACCTGCCCCGGAATGGGCAGGACGACGTCGGGGGTGACGATCTCGTGGCCGAGCTGGGCGAGCAGGGCGGTGGTCTCCTCCAGGGCGGTCAGCACGGCGGGGTCGACGGTGACGCCGTCGAGCTGGGGATCGCGGATGACGCCGATCCGCAGGCGGCCGAGGTCGCGCTCGATCGCCCGCGTGTAGGTCTCGTGGTGCGGCGGCGCCCAGGAGGCGTCGCCGAAGTCCGGGCCGGCGAGCACGTCGAGCAGCAGCGCGGCTTCGGCCGTCGTGCGCGCGAGGCCGCCGTCGACGACGAGGAAGTTCTCGCCGGTCTCCGGTCCGAGGGGCACGCGGCCGCGCTGGGGCTTGAGGCCGACCAGCCCCGTGCACGCGGCCGGGATCCGCAGCGAACCGCCACCGTCGTTGCCATGCGCGACCGGCACGGCGCCCGCTGCGACCGCGGCGGCCGAGCCGCCGGAGGAGCCGCCCGCGGTGCGGGAGAGGTCCCACGGGTTGCGGGTCGGCTCGCGGTGCAGCGGCTCGGTGGTCGGCAGCAGGCCCCACTCCGGCAGCGCGGTCGTCCCGACGATCACGGCCCCCGCGGCGCGCAGGCGGGCTGTCGTCGCGTGGTCGTAGACGGCCCGCAGCCCATCGGTGATGCGGCCGCCGCTGCGGACGGGCAGTCCGTTGACGGCCCGGTTGTTCTTGATCGCGACCGGCACGCCCGCCAGCGCGCGCTCGTCGCCCGGCGCGATCTGCGCGGCGGCGGCGAGCGCGCCGTCGGCGTCGACGTCGGTGAAGGCGTTGATCTGCGGATCGACCTCGGCGATCTTCTCGAGCGAGGCCGCCGCCAGCTCAGCTGCGCTGACCTCGCCGCGTCGGACGAGCCCGGCCAGCTCGCCGGCCGGTCGCTGGAGCAGGTCGTGCAGGTCGGATCCCATCGGGCCCGACGCTATCCGAAGGGCGGCAACAGGGCGATAGTCTCTGAGGCCGATGACCGATAGCGAGATCAAGTCCGGCCTGGAAGGCGTCGTCGCCTTCGCGAGCACCATCGCCGAGCCAGACCGCGACGGCGGCAACCTGCGCTACCGCGGCGTCGACATCGAGGACCTCGTCGGCAACGTCCCGTACGAGTACGTCTGGGGTCTCCTGGTCGACGAGAACTTCGCTCCGGGCCTCGCGCCCGCCGAGCCGCACCCGCTCGTCGTCCGCTCCGGAGATCCGCGCGTCGATGTGCAGTCGGCCCTTGCGATGCTCGCGCCCGAGTGGGGCTTCAAGCCCGTCATCGACATCTCCGACGACGAGGCCCGCTCGCAGCTCGCCCGCGCGTCGGTGATGGCGCTGAGCTTCGTGGCCCAGTCGGCGCGCGGCGGCGGCCAGCCGCCGATCCCCCAGGTCGAGGTCGACAACGGCCGCACGATCGCCGAGCGCTTCCTGATCCGCTGGCGCGGCGAGCTCGACCCCAATCACGCCAAGGCGATCGACGCGTACTGGATCTCGGCAGCCGAGCACGGCATGAACGCCTCGACGTTCACTGCGCGCGTGATCACCTCGACGGGCGCCGATGTCGCCGCTGCGCTCTCCGGCGCGGTCGGCGCGCTGAGCGGCCCGCTCCACGGCGGCGCCCCTTCGCGCGTGCTCAAGATGCTCGACGACGTCGCCGAGCACGGCGATGCGCGCGCGTGGGTCAAGCAGGCCCTCGACAACGGCGAGCGCCTGATGGGCTTCGGCCACCGCGTCTACCGCGCCGAGGACCCGCGTGCCCGCGTTCTGCGCCGCACCGCCAAGGAGCTGGACGCGCCGCGCGTCGAGGTCGCTGAGGCGCTCGAGCAGGCCGCCCTCGCCGAGCTGCGCGAACGCAAGCCCGACCGCGTCCTGGCGACCAACGTCGAATTCTGGTCGGCCGTCGTCCTCGACTTCGCCCAGGTTCCCGCCGACCTGTTCACGCCGCTCTTCACGTGCGCGCGCGTGGCGGGGTGGTCGGCGCACATCCTCGAGCAGAAGCGCGAGGGCCGCCTGATCCGCCCCAGCTCCAAGTACATCGGTCCCGGGCCGCGGCCCGTCGCTGAGGTGGCTGGCGCCAGCGAGCTCGGCCTGAGCTAGCCGACGCCGGTCCGGCCGGTCCGGCAAGCCGATATGGCGTGATCCGCGGCGCCGGCGCGCGGCTGATAGCCGTGCGGCGGCGCCCCCGACTGAGCGTTCGTCTAACCCGGCTTGGCCATACGGACATAGGGGCGCGCTTCGCCGTGGCGTAGAACGTGGTCATACGCGGGAACGCGGTGCTGCGGAGCAAAGACTCCCCGCAGTGCCGGCGCCTTGCGGGCCGGGGCGTGTGCACCGGTCTGGAACAGGGCCGAGCTGGGCTGGTGCGGAGTGGGACTCGCGCCAGCCCAGGGCCCTGTTCCACCGCGTGCGCAACGCTCCGTCTGCCCGCGCGCGCCCGCCAAGTTGTCCCTCGATCGGGGGTACCGTCGAAGATCCACGTACGGCTGCCAGCTGGGGCAGTCGGCGCTCTGCCAGAGGAGTCTTCGCGTGCGCTTCCCACATCGCCCGTCACTCGCCGTGGTCGCCGTCACGGCGGCCACGTCTGCAGCCGTCGCTGCGCCTGCCGTGTTCGCCCATGGCGACGACGAGCGGCCCGGCGGCACGACGCCGTCGCTGCCGAGCACGATCGCGTTGCCCAACGGCTTCCAGCCCGAGGGCATCGCGACCGACGGCAAGCAGCTCTACGTCGGGTCGATCCCAACGGGCGCCATTTTCCGCGCCAATCCAGTGACGGGCCAGGGGTCGGTGCTCGTGCCGCCCCATGACGGCCGCGCGGCGATCGGCCTCAAGGTCGCCGGCAAGAAGCTCGTGGTCGCGGGCGGCACGACGGGGCATGCGTACATCTACGACGCCCGCACCGGTGCCGACGTCGCCGACGTTCCGCTGACCACCGGCAACAGCTTCATCAACGACGTCGCCATCAGCAAGTGCGGCGCGTTCTTCACCGACTCGCGCCAGCCGCAGCTCTACCGCGTCACGCTCGACACCAAGCCCAAGGGCTGGGGCCGGGGCGGCCACGAAGGCCGTCGCGGCGATGACGACCGCGGCGGCCATGGCGGCGACCGCGGGCACGCGAAGCGCTTCGGCGGGGGCGGCGGCCACCGCGGCCACCACGGCAAGGGCCACCGCGACTCCTGCAGCCCGGGCCCCGTGACGCCGCAGCCGACCACGCCGCAACCCACGACGCCCGAGCCGACGTCGACGCTCACCTCAGCGAAGACGCGCAAGCACCAGGGCTCGGCACGGGCGGCGACGACGATCCCGATCACCGGCGCCTTCCAGTACGACGACGACCCGGCGACGAACGAGGCCAACGGCATCGTGGCGCTGCCGAGCGGCAAGCAGCTGATCGTGGTGCAGAGCCGCACCGGCAAGCTGTTCAAGGTCGACGCGCGCACGGGCAACTCGGTCGAGGTGCCAGTCGACGGCGGCCCGCTCGCCAACGGCGACGGCCTGCTGCTCTTCGGCCGCTGGCTCTTCGTGGTCCAGAACCGGCTGAACCAAATCGCGGTCGTCAAGCTCGACCGGAACTTCGCGCAGGGCAAGGTCAAGCAGACGATCACCAGCCCGCAGTTCCGGGTGCCCACGACGCTCGCGTTGAACCGCTTCGGGCTCTACACGGTGAACGCCCGCTTCGGCACGCCCGCGACGCCAGACGCCGACTACGACATCGTCCGGGTGCCGCTGAACCAGAAGTAGCCCTTGAGGCACCGGGCCCGCCCGCGCGACCTACGCCTGCAGGAGCGACCGGAGCCGCGTGATGCGCGGCTCGCGGCCCGTGCCCGCAGCGGCTGCGCGGAGCGCGTTCGTCTCGCCGACGAGCACGCAGAGCTGGCGGGCGCGCGTGACCGCGGTGTAGAGCAGCTTGCGGTCGAGCAGAAACCGGTGGGCGCTGGCTACCGGGAGGACGAGCACCGGCACCTCGGTGCCCTGCGCCTTGTGGACCGTCATGGCGAACGCCGACTCGAGCGTCGGCAGCGAGCTGCGCGGAACCTCGATCTCCTCGCCGTCTTCGGCCTCGACGAGCAGCGACCCCTTGCCCAGGACGCGCCGCGCCCGCAGCACCTGGCCGTTGACGAGCCCAGCGTCGTAGTCGTTGGCCGTCGCGATCAGCTTCTCCCCGGCCACGAACCCTGTCTTGCCGAGCGGCTCAGCCCCGGAGAGCAGCTCGTCGCGGATGCGCCGGCCGAGCTCGGTGACGCCCGCCGGGCCGCGGTAGACGGGCGCGAGCACCTGCTGGCCGGCGATCGGGTCGACGTCGGCGTAGGCGGGCAGCCGCTTGGTGACCAGCGCGACGATCTCGTCGGCGATCGCCTCGGGGCCGTCGCGCTCGATCCAGAACACGTCGCGGTCGAGCTCCGGCGGCTCGGTGCCGGTGCGTTCTGCGATCTGCGCGCGCAGGGCCTCGAGCTTGAACTCGGGCAGCTCCCCGCGGTTGATCGCGTGGGCGGCGTGGACGATCATCGAGCGCTGCGACTGGCGCTTGATGGTGCGCAGGCGCGCGACCGGGCAGACGCCGCTCTCGATGAGGTCGTCGAGCGGCTTGCCCGCGCCGACCGGTTCAAGCTGGTCGACATCGCCGACGAACACGAGGTGCGCGCCGGTCGGGACCGCTTTGAGGAGGACGTCGAGCACGTCGAGGCTGAGCATCGACGCCTCGTCGACCACGATGAGGCCCGCCTCGATCGGCTCCTCCTCGTTCCGCTCAGCCTCCTGGCCTGGCACCCAGCCCAGCAGCCGGTGGATGGTCTTGGCTTCGTGGCCGGTCGCTTCCTCGACGCGGCGTGCAGCGCGGCCCGTCGGCGCGGCCAGCGCGACCTGCTCAGCGCGCAGCGCCTTGCCGCCGAGCTCCGCCAGCGCTTCGATGAGGACGGTCTTACCGGTGCCGGGCAGGCCGGTCGCGACCGACAGCGGATGCTGCAACGCGGCGACGACGGCGGCACGTTGCTCGGCGTCGAGCACCTTGCCGTCGACCTCGAGCGGATCGGCGACCTTGAGATTCGCCAGCTCGCGGGCTGGCTTGGCCTCGCTGATGCGCCGCAGGCCGCGCGCCACGCTCTGCTCGAGGTTCCACAGGGGCGCCCGCGCGATCAGTCCGTCTTCGACAACGAGAGCTTTGCCGTCGGCCAGCTCCGAGAGGTCGTCCGGCAGTTCGACCGGCGGGTCGAGCCCGAGCCCGAGCGCCGCCTCGCGCGCCTGCTCGAGCGGGAGCGCGACGTGGCCCTGCCGCGCCGATGCTTCGCGCAGCACCTCGCTGAGGACGGCCGTCGCGCGCTCGGGGCCGCCGGGTTCGACGCCGGCGGCGCGGGCGATCGCATCGGCCGTGCGGACTCCGACGCCATGCAGGCTCGTGAGCGAATACGGATCGGCGGTGACTTTCGCGACGGCGTCACGCCCGAGCTCTTTGGCGAGCTTCCCGACGAGGTAGCCCACGCGGTGGCGGGCCAGCAGGAGGTGCAGCTCGCGGTTCGGCGCCAGCCGCTTCCACGACTGCGCTGCTTCGCGGGCGCGCAGGCCGCCGAGCCCCGAGACGCGCTTGAAGGCGGCTTCGGGGTCGGCGTCGATCTTGCGGATCGCTCCGTCGCCGAACCGGCCGGTGAGCTCAGCGGCCTTGCTCGGGCCGATGTGGCGGACGGCGCGCAGCACCTCTTCGATCGCCCCGCGCTCGTCGACGCCGAGCCGTTCAACTGCGACCGCCTGCAACGTCGGCCCGTACTTGGGATGGGCCGACCAGTTGGCCTTCACGCCGATGCGGTCGCCCGCGTCGATGCCGCCGAGGATGCCGGCCAGGCGCGCGCCTTTGGGGTCCGCCCCGGTCGTCCGGACGAGCGCCAGCGACCAGTCTTCGCGGCGCGCGAGGATGCGGTCGACCGCGAGCTCGCCTTCGAACGTGCCGGCGGGTTCGAGCGCTGGAAGGTCTGCCCGGGCCATCTGCGACCAGTATCGCGAACCGGCCTGCGGAGCCGCTGCGCAGCACTGTGCCAACTCTCCGCGCCACGCGGAGGTTCACGCCCGCGCCGCCGGCCCGCGCCGGCCTCAGAACGACGCGAGGCCCCGCAGTGCGAGGCCCCAGGTGGCGAGCTCGGCGCCGACGGTGAGCAGACCGTCGGCCACCTGCTCGTTCGTGTGGTCGGAGGCGTGGGGACCTCCGACGGGCGATCCGTTAGGACTGCCCGTACTCGGCGGCGTCGTGAAGCCCCTGCGCAAAGGCATCGGGCATCGCGGTCAGCTCGAGCGTCTCCTCATCGCTGGATCCGTAGACCGTGTCCGGCTCGTGGCCGTCGGTCTCGATCCATTCCCCGACGTCGCCAAACGACGCGTAGGAATCCGACCATGTCTGCTGGAGATCAGCCATGTAGTTCTCCTGCTTTCTGCCGCAAGGGGCGGCTCCGTGGTCGTGCACGGGTGCGTCTACCAAAAGGCGCTCTGTGGGAGCGTTCGGGAAAACGACCCGCAACACCGTGCACCACCATGTGTAGCTCCGGCCGCCAGGGCGGTCAATGGCCTTGGCGTTGCGTTTGGGTTAATCGCCGCCGGGCGTCGTTGTGACCGTCGGTTACACTTTTGGGTTGGGCCCGTCGGGGGACAATCGCCTGGACGGAACCTGGACGCTCCCCAGGAAACTGGGCATTTTGTTGCACTTCGCCCTCAGCGCGAACACCCGTCATCCACGGCCGCCCGACAACCGCGAATGACGGCAGTCCGCCAGCACCCGACGCGTGCCCCGCGGACTTCTGTGATCGAGGGCCGTCCAGCAACCGCGAACGACGCCAGTTCGCCAGCACCCGACGCGTGCCCCGCGGACTTCCGTGATCGAGGGCCGTCCAGCAACCGCGAACGACGCCAGTTCGCCAACGCCGCGGCGCGCCTGCGGCGATCGCGGCAACGGAACTCCGCGGGCCGAGCTTCTCGTCAGGTCTCGTCGGACATAGAGCACCAACCATGACGAGAACGCCTAGGAGCAACGCCGCCGCGAGCTTCTCGTCAGGTCTCGTCGGACATAGAGCACCAACCATGACGAGAACGCCCAGGAGCACGCCGCCGCGAGCTTCTCGTCAGGTCTCGTCGGGCATAGAGCACGAACCATGACGAGAACGCCTAGGAGAACGCCGCCGCGAGCTTCTCGTCAGGTCTCGTCGGGCATAGAGCACCAACCATGACGGGAACGCTAGGAGAACGCGGCCGCGAGCTTCTCGTCAGGTCTCGTCGGACATAGAGCACCAACCATGACGAGAAGGCTCGCCGCGCCGTTCCAGAACCCCTGCCCTGACAGAGCGCGGCAACGGTTCCGAGAACCCGCCAACCAGCCGCCAACTTGACATAACGTGCGCCGCCCGCCCGCCAATCACGCAAACGCCCGACGGCCCACCGCCGCCAACAACCAAGTCGCCGCCACCCGCCGGCGCCCTCGCCGCGAACCGCCCGATGGCCACCCAACGCCCGACAGCCCACCGCCGCCAACCACCCAGTCGCCGCCACCCGCCGGCGCCCTCGCCGACGCCCGCCCGATCGCCACCAAACGCCCGACAGCCC
>JAEYAL010000120.1 GCA_023404805.1 Actinomycetes bacterium
AGACGCCGGCACCCGAGGCCGCGGCCGGCCTGACGATCACCGCCGACGCCGTCCGCCCGTCCGAACCGAGCGGCGCCGCTGACGCCCGCGAGCCGAACACCGCGCTCGGCGTCCTCTGGCGTGGCGCCGTCGCTGCGGCCGGCGTCGTCGCGCTGCTCGTCTGGCTGACGATGCCCGACTACCGCCAGCTCGCCGTCGCCGTGCTTGCTGCCGCGATCACCGCCGGCGTGACCGTCGCCCTCACCGACCGCCGCGAAGCCTCGCGCCGCACCGCGATGATCGGCCGCGAGCACGAGCTGCGCCTGCGTGAGCGGCAGCTCGTCCACGCCCAGCACGCGCTGGAGCGCGAGCGCAGCCGCGTGGCGCTGTTCCAGCGCGCCGCCGAGGGGCTGCGCGGCCAGCGCGAGATCGGCGCCATCGCGACCGCTGGCCTGGAGCTCATCACAACCGCGTCGGCCGCCGACTGCGGCGCCATCTACTTGCGCCCCGACGACCGCGACGAGTTCCAGCTCGCGGGCGTGCGCGGGATCGCCCCTGAGCGGGTCCCCCACCCGAACAAGTTCGCGACGCACAGCGCCGGCCGCGAGGCCCTGGGCGGCCTGCGCGCGATGGCGACGACGCATGGCCCGTCTGGCGCGATCCACGAGCTCGGGCACCGCATCCGCGTCGAGTCGTTTATCCCGATCGTGCGCCGTGGCCGCGCGATCGGCCTGGTCTGGACGGCCCGCACCGAGGGGCAGCCCTTCAGCGTGCCGGAGCTGGCGACGGCCGGCGGCATCGCCGACCTCGTCGCCGCCGAGATCACCGGCGCCAGCGCGCTCGCCCGCGCGATCGACGCGGCCCGCATCTCGCAGATCATGATCGAGCACGCTCCGGATCCGGTGGCGCTCTTCTCGGCCAGCGGCAAGGTCTTGGTGGAGAACCCGCCGATGGCGCTGCTGCGCGGCAAGGCGCTCGCCGTCGACGTACCCGAGACGATGCGCCAGGGCGAGATCCGCGACGAGGTCGTCACCGACGCCGGCCGCCGCGTCCTCACCCGCTACGCCACGCCGGTGACCGACGGCGAGGGCCGCCCGATCGGCCGGCTGGTCGCCCTGCGCGACGTGACGGCCGAGCGCGAGGCGGACCGCCTCAAGGACGAGTTCTTCGCGCTCGTCTCCCACGAGCTGCGCACGCCGCTGACGTCGATGCTCGGCTACCTCGAGCTCGTCCGCGACGAGCAGCTCTCTGAGGACGGCCTGGAGTTCATCGACGTGATCGAGCGCAACGCGCACCGCTTGCAGCGCGTCGTCGGCGACCTGCTGTTCGTCGCGCGCTTCGAGGCGGGCCACATCCCGATCCTCGAGGGCCCGCTCGACGTGCGCGTGCTGTGCGACGAGGCGATCGCCGCCGCCGTCCCGGCCGCCGACCGCGCCGGAGTGCGCCTGCAGCTCGACGCCGACCGGACCGCCTTCCTCGACGCCGACCGCGACCGCCTCGGCCAGACCCTCGACAACCTGATCAACAACGCGATCAAGTTCACCCCGCAGGGCGGCGACGTGACGCTCCGGCTGCGCGACCGCGGCGACTCCGTCGTCGTCGAGGTGCAGGACTCCGGCGAGGGCATCGACCCCGACGAGATCGACAACATCTTCAAGCGCTTCTACCGCTCCGGCCGCGTCGTGCGGCGGGCGGTCCCTGGCGCGGGCCTCGGCCTGACCATCGTGCGCTCCATCGTCGAGGCGCACGGCGGCACCGTGCGGGTCACGTCCCGCCTCGGACGCGGCTCGACGTTCACCGTCACCCTCCCGCGCGAGCGCGACCGCTCCGCGGTCAACGTGCCGGTCTACGACGCCGTGCAGGCCGCAGAGCCGCCGCAGGCGGCGTAGGGCCGAGCGGCGTAGGCCGCCGTCGGCCGTAGGCGCCGCAGTCGGCCGTCCCTCGGCCGCAGCCCAAGCGGCGCCGGCGGGCCGGTCGCGCGGAATACACAACCTGTGGCGTCCAGCCGACCGCCCCCAAGCGGCGCCGGCGGGCCGGTCGCGTGGAGTACACAACCTGTGGCGTCCAGCCGACCGCCTTCGATGGCGCCGCAGCCGCGTCGACCCAGAGCATCCGGCCTAAACACCGCGGCGGGCCTGACGGAGCAGCAGAAGACGAAGCGCGCTCGCTTCGGCCTGTGCCGGGCGTCGTCGGCCACGAAGGCGCGGAGCGGTGGTGGCCCCGGGCGGACCGTTGCGACCGCAGTGACCGAGCGCCAGCGAGGGAGCGGAAGGGTGTCCGAACGGGGCCACCCCCGCTCCGCGCCGGGGCCCACCAACTCACTCGGCGCAGAACGAAGCGAGGCCGGAGCACCTTCTTGGTGTTACGGCCTCGCCCGACCCCGTGCGCCGCTCCCTGAGAGATCGAGCAGCGCAGCGAAGTTGCCCCCGCGGGCGCGCCGTTCCCAGCCGGCGCCCGTGAGGCGCGCGGCGCGCGCCCCTGGGGAATCTGTGTCCCTAGAGGAAGGGGTTGTCCATGTCGAAGCCGCCGAAGCCGCCCGAGTTCGACGAGCTCGGCGCCGCTGCGCGGGCCGGCGCGGGCGCCGGTGCGGGCGCCGGTGCGGGCGCGGCCGCCTGCGCGACGGTCGCGGCGTCGGTCTGCGAGGCGCCGGGGCCGAGGTAGCGGTAGCCGAAGCCACGCACGGTCTCGATCGGCACCTCGTCGGCCGGGAGGACCGATTCGAGCTTGCGGCGCAGGTAGCCGACGTAGAGCTTCACCTGCTCGGGAGCGGCGCGGTCGTTGCCCCACACGAGCTCGAGCAGGCGGTCGCGGCCGATGACCTCGCCCGGGTGGCGGACGAGCGTGTGCAGCAGGCGGAACTCGAGCGGCGTGAGGTGCACCGGCTGGCCGGACACCGACACGGTGGCGGTGATCGGGTCGATGGCGACGAGGCCGTCGTCGATCGCCTGGGGCGCCTCGGCGCTGGCGTCGGTCGAGCGGCGCAGGATCGCGTCGATGCGGGCGAGCAGCTCCTGGCGGCCGAACGGCTTGGTGACGTAGTCGTCGGCGCCGGACTTGAGCCCGCGCACCTTCTCCAGCTCCGTCGACGCGGCGGTGAGCATGATCACCGGCACGTCCGTCACGTCGCGGATGCGCTGCAGCGTCTGCCAGCCGTCGATGTCGGGCATGGTGACGTCGAGCAGGACGAGGTCCGGCACGTCGCTGAAGATGTGCCGCAGCGCGGCCCTGCCGTCCACGGCCTCGGACACGTCGTACCCGGCGCGTTCGAGGAGGAGCCTCACGAGGCTGCGGACGTCGGGTTCGTCGTCTACGACGAGAACTTGGTGTTGGGTCATCGTGCTGCCCCTCCTGGAACAACGCCGCCGCGACGCATCAATTCGGTGGCGTCCTCGATGGTCAGTGGTCGTGCAAAGTGGAATCCCTGGGCGAGTCCACAGCCCAGGACGCGCAGCATCTGAGCCTGCTGCGCCGTTTCGACGCCCTCGGCGACGGCGTCGATGTTGAGTGCGTTCGCCATCTGGACGAGCGCGGACACGAGCAGCGCGTCCTGGCGCCGCTCTCCAAGTTCGGAGACGAAGGACCGGTCGATCTTCAAGGCGTCTACCTCGAACCGGCGCAGGTACGACAGCGACGAGTAGCCGGTGCCGAAGTCGTCGAGCATGATCCGCACGCCTTGCTTGCGCAGGCCGGTGAGGATGTCGACGGCGTCCTCCTGCTCGATCAGGACCGACTCGGTCACCTCGAGCGCGAGCGACGTCGCCGGGAGGCCAGAGTCGGCGAGCGCGTCGACGACGGTCTGGCTGATGGCGCGGTCGCCGAGCTGGCGGGCTGACAGGTTGACCGACAGCTGGAAGGGGCGCGGGAGGTCGAAGTCGCGCAGCCACTGGGCGGCCTGCGTCGTCGCCTCGCGCAGCACCCACTCCCCCAGGCCGACGATCAGCCCGGACTCCTCAGCGATGGTGATGAAGTCGCCGGGGCCGACGAGGCCGCGCTCGGGGTGCTGCCACCGCACGAGCGCCTCGACGCCTTCGATGAAGCCGGTCCGCAGGTCGACGATCGGCTGGTAGCGCAGGCTCAGCTCGCCGCGGTCCACTGCGCCGCGCAGCTCGCGCTCCGTGCGGACCCGCTCGGTGACGCGCTCGCGCAGCGACCGGTCGAAGACTTCGATGCGGTTGCGGCCGAGCTCCTTCGCGCGGAACGTCGCGGCGTCCGCGTCGCTGAGCAGCTCCTGCGGCGTGGCGTCGGTGGTCGCGATCGTGAGGCCGATCGACACGCTCAGCACATGCTCCTCGCCGGCGGCCGCGAACGGCTCGGCAAAGGCGTCGAGGATCGCCTCGGCGAGCAGCATCGGGTCAGACTCGTCGTCGACTTCGCCGCAGACGATCACGAACTCGTCGCCGGAGAGGCGGGCAATCGTGTCGCCCGGCCGCACCACGGACTGCAGCCGCGGCACCACGGCGGTGAGGAGGCGGTCGCCGACGTCGTGGCCGAGCGTGTCGTTGACGAACTTGAAGTGGTCGATGTCGAGCACGAGCACGCCGGTCAGCAGGCCGAGCTTGCGGTCGCGGTCGAGGGCCTGCTCGAGGCGGTCGACGAGCAGCGTCAGCGTCGGCAGGCCGGTCAGGCGGTCGTGCAGGTCGAGGCGGCGGCGCTCGGCCTCCTCTTCCCAGCGGTGCAGCGCTTCGCCGTAGGTCCGCGCGACCTCCTCGACGAACTCCCGCTCGGCCGGGTCCCACTCGCCCGCCTGCGGCCGGTACACGCCGATCGCGCCAACGACCTCTCCGCCGGAGTAGACCGGCACGCCGAGGCCCGCGAGGATGCCGGCGGCGTCGAGCGACGGCGTCTTGAAGATGTCGCTCTCGGACCAGTCGCCGATGGCGTGGGTCTCGCCGGAGCGGACGGCGTGCCCGATCACCGTGTTGTCGTTGACGATGTCGACCGCCGGGAGCTGGCCCGGAGCCCAGCCGAGCGACGCGCGCGTGCGGAAGGTCTCGTGGTCGTCGCGCAAGTCCGCGATGAGCACGTGCGTGGAGAACGTGGTCGACCCGACCGCGGTGAGGATGTCGGCCTCGACCTCGTCCTGCGACCCGCCGCGGGAGATGAGCGCCCGGAGCCGCGACAGCAGCCGCTGCTGCGTGTTGAGCCAGCGCAGGCGGGCGTCCGGCGCGGCCGCGTCGTGGGGCACGATCAGACACGAGAAGCCGATCGCGTTGCCAGCGCTGTCGCGCACGGGAGAGGGGTCGACGTCGACGGCGATCGGCTCGCCGTCGGCGCGCGCGAAGAAGCTCGCGAAGCGCGGGTACTCCTGCCCGTTCATCGTCTCGTCGATCAGGGCCTTCGTCTCGGCCGCGCGCTCCGGGAGCAGCTCGGGCAGCGGCGTGCCGATCACGTCGTCGGCCTTCCAGCCGAGCAGCTCCTCGATCGCCGGGTTCCAGGTCGTGATGACACCGTGGGCGTCGGTGGCCAGGATCGCGTTGCGTGACGAGGTGACGACGGCGGCGATGCGGTCGTGGCGGTCGAGCATCCCGGCGACGGCGGCGCGGGCGCGGTGTTCTTCGCCAAGGTCCGTCAGCTGGACGAGGAGCAGCGGCGCTTGCCCCTGTTCCACGACCGCGCTGGTGGACGAGCGGAACCACGCGGTCTGGCCGTCGGGGCGCTCGTAGCTGAACTCCGGCGACCCCAGGATCGCCCGGTCGCCGACCAGGAGGGCGTCGAGGGCGCGGTCGGCGGCGGCGCGGTCGCGCGGCGTGGCGAAGCGGGTCCAGTGGCTCCCGACGAGGTCCTCTGGCGAGGACCCGAGCAGCGAGGCGACGCGCAGATTGGCGCGCACGATGAGGCCCGAGACGTCGAGCAAGACCATCGCGACGGGCGACAGATCGAACGATTCGCGCATGCCGCCAGCGAAGACGCGGGGCACGGTCGCGGTGGTCGTTGGGTCTGGCGGGCTGGGCACGAAGCGTGAGCGGTACCCCTCATACCGGCGAAAAGCACGACGGCAGCACGCATTTCGCGAGCGAAGGGTTCTCTTTCATACTTTCGGCCCCTGCGCCCGTTAGTTGAGCGTTTGGTATGAAAGTTGGCGCTCAGCGCCGAGAAACGGCTGCGCTCGCCTCGCTGCAGATCAGCGCGACCTCTTCTGGATCGTCGACAACCTTGAGCAGCTGCAGGTCGCCTTCGTCGATCACGCCGCGCGACAGCATCTGGGTCTGGGTCCACTCCAAGAGCCCGCCCCAGTAGCCGCTGTCCATCAGGATCACCGGGCGCTGGCGTACCTTGCCGGTCTGGATCAGGCAGATCGTCTCAAACAGCTCATCGAGCGTGCCGTAGCCCCCGGGCACGACGACGAACGCGCAGGCGTAGCGCACGAAACAGACCTTGCGCGCGAAGAAGTAGTTGAAGCCGACGTCGAGGTCGACGTAGGGGTTGGTGCCCTGTTCGAACGGCAGCTCGATCCGCAGCCCGACCGACAGCGCGCCGGCGTCGCGGGCCCCGCGGTTGGCAGCTTCCATCGCACCGGGCCCGCCGCCCGTGATCACGGTGAGGCCAGCTTCGCCGAGCGTCTTGCCGAGGTGCCGCGCCGACTCGTAGTCGGGCGAGCCGTCGGCCGGGCGCGCGGAGCCGAACACGGTCACGCCGTGCCCGATCGGCTTCAGCATCGCGAACGCGCGGCGGATCTCGGCCGAGATCTTCTCGACGCGCTGCTCATCGGTGACCTGCGAGACGACCGCCGGCTCCTCGGCGGCGATGAGCTCCTCGTCGACCGTCTGCGGCTCGCGCGGCTCGGCGCTTGGCGGCAGCGGCACGACCCGCGGGTCGAACGCGCCCCAGTCCAGCTCCAGGTCCTGCGGCGCCGAAGCGTCGTCGTCGGCCCCGAATGTGAGGTCATCGGTCATCGCCCCATGGTGCCAGGGCGATGGCCGGCCCATCACCACATGGACGATTCAGAAACCGGCGCGGCTGCCGAATGCCCCGCTCTCTGGCGGATCAGGCGCCGGTGTCGAGCACGACCGCGAGGATGGCGAGCGCCACTTCGCTGCGCGGCAGCAGGCTCGACGCCAGCAGGTGCTCATGCGGCGCGTGGGAGCCCTCCCCGAGCGGGCCGAGGCCGTCGATAGTGAGCGGCACGACACCTGCAATGTGGCTGGCGTCGCTGGCGCCACCGCGTGACGCCGCGACGATCGGGCGCCCGAGCGCAGCGGAGGCCGCGTCGAGCACGGGCCGCGCCTGCACCTCGGCGTCCATCCCCGGCCAGCTGCGGCCGATGCGCGCTTCGAGCGCCACGCCGCGCACCTCGCCCGGCAC
>JAEYAL010000116.1 GCA_023404805.1 Actinomycetes bacterium
CCGCCGTCCTGGCTGCCGCCTCGGCGGTCGCCGGCGCGACCGTCATCCCGCGGCTCGTCGCCAGCCGCCAGCCAGATCCGGGCGAGGGCGCCGTCGCGCTCACGGTGATGTCGGTCAACGTCTACAAGGGCGCCGGCGACCCCTACGTCTTGATGACGCATCTGCGCGCGCGGCATCCCGACATCCTGGCGGTGCAGGAGCAGAGCCCCGGCTACGTCCGGCAGCTTGTGGCTGCTGGGATCGAAGAGCTGCTGCCGCACCGGGTCGCAGCCAGTGGCAACCGCCTCAACGACGCCGCGGTCTTCTCGCGCCACCCGCTCGAGGCGTTCCCGGAGGACCTGCCGAGCGTCTTCACCGGGGCGACCGTCGTCCTGCCAGGCGGCCGCCGTGTTCCGTTCATCAGCGTGCATCCGCTGCCACCGGCGACGCCCGGGCGCGAGCGGCACTGGGCCGCCTCGCTCCGCGCGCTGCCGAGCCCAGACGGACCGCTCGCCGGAGCGCTCGCTGCGGGCGATTTCAACGCCACGCTCGACCACCCGCAGTTCCGGGCGCTGCTGCGGCGCGGCTGGCGCGACGCCAGCGCTGAGCTCGGCCAAGGCGGCCGGTCGACCTGGGTGGGGACGCCCTTCTTCGACCGTCTGCCCGTCGCGCTGCTGCGGATGACGATCGACCACGTGCTGGTGCCCCCCGGCGCGCGGGTGGTCGGCTACCGCGCTGACCGCCTCCACGGCAGCGACCACCGGCTGCTGACCACCCGGGTCGAGCTGCCAGCAGTCGCGGGCTGACGCGCCGCTGAGCCCGGCGACTGAGACTCATCCCGCGCCGTCATCCTGGTTCGCGGTCGAAGCCGCTCTGCAGCCGATGCGCCCTCAGGCCGCGCGCGGCGCGTGCGGGTAGCGCTCCGCGGAGTCCGGCCGCTCAGCCGCGACCTGCACGAGCGTGTCGAGCACGGCCATCGCCGGCGGCGACGCATGCGCGCCGGCGCGGACGATCCCGAAGATCAGCCGTGAAGCTGGGCTGCCGACGACCGGCAGCGTCACCAGTCCGGCGGGCCGCAGCGGCCGAGCCAGCCGCGGGATGAGCGCAACCCCGGCGCCCGCTGCGACGAGCGCCGCGGCGGCATCCCACTCGAGGCACTCGTGGCGGATGTCCGGGCTGAAGCCCGCCACGGCGCAGACGGCGGCGGTGATCATCGAGCACGGATCCAGCGACGAGGAGGACACCCACGGCTCGTCGGCGAGGAGCTCCAGCTTGATGCCGTCGCGCCAGGCCCGCTCGGTCGCCAGCCGGTGGCCCACGGGGAGGACGACGTCCATCCGGTCGGTGATGAGGTCGACGCGCTGATAGCGGGCGTCGCTGCGGGACGGGGCATCGCGGTAGTCGACGGAGACGACGAGGTCGAGCTCACCGGAGTCCAAGAGGGTGAAGGCCTCCGGCGCCTCGACCTCTTTGACGGTCAGCTCGATGCCGGGCTGCGTATCGCGCAAGCGCGCCATGCCGGGCGCCACGATCGATGCGATGCCGGTGGAGAGCGCGCCGATCCGCACGCGGCCGATCTCGCCGTCGGTCCACGCGGCGAGGTCTGCGCGGGCGCGGTCGAGCTGCTCCGCCACGATCGCCCCGTGCTCGAGCAGCAGCTGCGCCTGGCCTGTCAGCCGGACTCCGCGGCCCTGCTTGACCAGAAGCGGAACGCCGAGATCGCGGGAGAGCCCGGAGATCTGCTGGGACACCGCCGACGGCGTGAGGTGGAGCGCGGCGGCTGCCGCCGAGACCGTGCCGCGGCGGTCGACCTCCTGCAAGACGCGCAGGCGTTTGAGGTCGAGGAACGGCGCATCGAGCATTAAGCGATCATGAACGGTTCCGTTCGGAAAATCTAGATGGACTAATCGATAGAGGTGGTCGATCATGTCCTCATGGACCGGCGAGCCGCTCTCCTCTTCCTCGGACTGGGCTTCGCCTGGGGCATCCCCTACCTGCTGATCAAGGTGTCGGTCGAAGAGCTGGATCCCGCGGTGCTCGTCCTCGCGCGCACGTGGGTCGCGGCGCTGGTGCTGGTGCCGATCGCGCTCGCTCGCGGCGTGCTGCGGCCGGTGCTGCGGCGCTGGAAGCTCGTCGCCGTCTACGCCGTCATCGAGATCGCGATCCCGTGGGTCCTGCTCGGCCACGCCGAGGAGGAGCTGCCGAGCGCGACCACCGGGCTGCTGATCGCCGCCACGCCGCTCGTCGGCGTCTTGCTGGCCTTCGCGACGGGCCGCTCGGAGCGGCTCGGCCGCAAGGGCTGGGCGGGGTTGCTGCTCGGTCTCGCAGGTGTGGCGGCGCTCGTGGGCCTGGATGTCGCGGGCTCCAGCCTCGACGCCGTGCTCATGCTGCTGGTCGTCGCCACGGGCTACGCCGTCGGGCCGATGCTCATCGACCGCCGCATGGCGGGCGAGTCCGGCCTCGGCGTCATCACCCTCTCGGTCGCGATGGTCGCCGTGCTCTACGTGCCGGTCGTCCTGATCGGGCCGGGGCTGCCGTCCGCGATGCCATCCGGCGAAGTCGTCGCGTCGGTCGTCGTGCTCGGCCTGGTCTGCACTGCGGCGGCGTTCGTGATGCTGTTCGCGCTCGTCGGCCTGATCGGCCCCGTGCGCGCCACCGCGATCACCTACCTCAACCCAGCTGTGGCGATCGCCGTCGGCGCGATCTTCCTCAGCGAGCGCATCACGACGTGGACGCTCGTCGGCTTCGGCCTGGTCCTCGCGGGGTCGTTCCTCATCACGCGGGGGACGGCGGCGCCCGAGCCGGTTGAGGTGTCTTCGGACGACGCCGCGGCGCTGGACTCACCGGTCGGGCTGGCTGCCAGCGACCGCCGGTTCGCGCGCTCAGCGGTCTGAGCACGGCACCCGAGAAGCGGTGATTCGGCGGTCCTGCGGGGCCGCTGCACGAGCGCTTGCATTCCGCCGCCATCGATGCGAACGTATGTTCGGTCATGGTGATGGACGTCCTGATGTCGAGGCTAGAGCTCGTCGTTGCGGTGGGGGACCGCCGCACGCTGTTGCGAGTTCCGGTCGCGCTCGCGCCTGATCCCGGTGGTCCCGACCGGGTCGGCGCTTGCTCGCCTGCTGCCGAGGCGCAGGGCGTCCAGCCTGGCACCCCGCTCGCCGAAGCCCTCGCGCGCTGCCCGCAGCTCGTGCTCGTCCCGCCGGATCCGGTTGCGGTCGACCGAAGCTGGGAGGCACTGCTGGTCGCGCTCGAAGGCATCGGCGCGGCGCCCGAGCCGCTCGCTCCTGGCGAGGCGTGCTTCGACGTCTCCGGCCTGCGGCGGCTCTACCGCGGCGTGGACGGCGTCATCGCCGCCGTGCGCCGCGCGGTCGGCTGGCCCGGCCTGCGGATCGGCCTCGGCCCCGTCCGGTTCTGCGCCCAGGCGGCAGCCCGGCGCGCCGGTCCGAAGCGGGCGGCCCACGTCCACGGGGCCACCGACCTCTCTGGTCTTCCGGTGGAGCTCCTGCTCTGCCGTGAGCGCACGCAGCGTCTGCCTGCGCCCCTGCGGCGCCTGGGTCTCACGACCCTCGGCGACCTCGTGCGAATCGGCCGCGGACCGCTGGGGGAGCGGTTCGGGGTCAGCGGTGTGCTCGCGCACGACCTGGCGAGTGGTCTCGACTCGCCCCTCGTGCCACGAGTCCCGGGCACCGAACTGCGTGAGCGGTTCGACCTGCCGGAGTCGCTCTCGGGCCCGTTGCTGGACCGCGTGCTCGGGCTGCTGCTCGACCGCCTCCTGGCGCGGCCCGAGCGCGACGGCCGCACGCTGCGCACCGTGGTGCTCGAAGCGGCGCTCGTGGAGGGCGGTACCTGGCGCACCCGGGTCGTCCTCCGCGAGGCCACCGCCGACCGCGAGCGGCTCAACCTCGCGCTCGCGCCGCACCTCGCGCAGCTCAGCGCACCCGCGCAAACTCTTGGTCTCTTCGCAGAGTCGTTCGGAGGGCCGCCATCGCAGGCGCTGCCCCTCCTGCAGGACGACGAAGAACGCAGGCGGGCGCGGCTCCGGGAGGGGCTGCGTCAGGTGAGTGCGGGGTCGGGCGACGATGCGCTGCTGCGCATCGTCGAAGTCGACCCCGCCTCCCGCCTGCCCGAACGGCGCATGGCCCTCGCGCCACGCGAAGCATGAGCCGCAGGCCCGCACCACGGCCGGGCGGTGGGCGGGGCCGGTGAGCCGCACCGCACCGAGGCGCCTCGCCACGCCCGTCCCCGCGGCCGTCCAGGCAGAGCGCAGCGGCTACCCGCGCGTCGTCGACGGCGCCCTCGTCGAGGCCGTCCGCGAAAGCTGGCTTGTCGAAGACCGCTGGTGGGCGCCGACGCCCGTCCGGCGCCGCTACTGGGAGGTCGTCACCCGCGGCGGACGCAACCTCGTGCTCTTCCGCGACCTCGACACCGACCGCTGGTTCCGCCAAGCCGCGCTGTGACGGCTCTCGCTTGCATCTTCCGTCCGCAGCCGATCCGACTGCACCGAGTACTTGTCGGCTCGTCCGCGAACGAAATCTGCGGCGCGACAGCCGCCCCAGGCGACGGCGCGCGCTTGCATCTTCCGTCCGCAGCCGATCCGACTGCACCGAGTACTTGTCGGCTCGTCCGCGAACGAAATCTGCGGCGCGATAGCCGCCCCAGGCGACGGCGCGCGCCTGCGCAAAGTTGTTGCGATTACGTGGTGAAACGCCGCATTTGGATCGCCAGGCTGGCGGTGTGGGCAGCAGCACCGGGCAACGCGGACAGGCGACGATCGAGCACCTCGGACTCGTCGCCGTCATCGCTTTGGTGATGCTCGCCGCCGGCGCGGTCAGCGCCGTCGGTGCTCCCGGGATCCTCAACCGCGTCATCGCCGGGTTCGACCGCGCGCTCTGCGTCGTCGCCGGGCAGCGCTGCGACCAGCTCGAGCGCGAACCGTGCCCCGTCCGCCGTCAGACCGACCGGCACAGCCAGAGCGCCGGCCTCAGCTGGCTGCGCATCGGCCACGACCGCGTCCTCTACATCGAACGGCGCAGCGACGGCAGCTACCTCCTGTCGCTCGTCGAAGGCGCCCGCGCCGGCGGCGGCATCGGCCGCATGGGCCGAGGCGGCGCCGCCGACGGGGCACTCACCCTCGGCTGGAAAGGCGGCCGGCAGTACCTCGCCTCCACACCCGCCGAAGCCCGCGCGCTCGTCCGGCGCCTGCGGCGCGACCCCGTCCCGGCGCTCTCGACCGAGGTCGCGGCAGCGCTCGACGTCACCGGGATCCGCGATGCCGATCCTGCCGTCGACGCCTACGTCCTCACCGGCGACGCCGCGCTCGACGCCGTCGCCAAGGCCGGGCTGAACGGCGTCTTCGAAGGGGGTGGAGAGCTGGCGACCAGCGAAGAGCTCGGCGTCAAGATCGCCGCGCACCGGAAGGAGATCACCGCCTACGTCAAAGCCGACGCCAAGATCGCCGTGTTCGCCGATGCGCTCAGCGGCGTCACGCACCGCGGCCGCTCACGCCGGCCGCAGCGCCCCGCGAAACTCGATCCGCCCGCAGCTGGCAAACCCGACCTCACCAAGCGGCCCGCGCAAGACGGCGGCCCTGGTCCGTCGACCCCTCCAGCGCCGCGAGGCGGGGTGGAGGCCGCCGCGGCGTCGCCGGTGAAGCCGCTCGAAGGCGCGCTGAGCGGCATGGTCGCGCTCCGCTTCGGGCCCGGACCGACGTTGCTCGGCGTCGAAGTGGTCGTCTCCGCCAGCAGCGCCACCACGCAGCGGGAGCTGCGCGCGCGGCTCGACCC
>JAEYAL010000170.1 GCA_023404805.1 Actinomycetes bacterium
GACGTAGAGGTCCAGGCGCGTCGGGCAGATCGCCTCGCCGCCGACGGGCGGGGCCGTGCTCGGCGCCTGGGGATCCGGCGTGCCCGGGGTGTCGGGCGTCGCGGGGGTGGCCGGGGTGTCGGGCGTCGTCGGGACGACCGGCGTGGTCGGCGTCACCGGCGTGGTCGGCCCGGGGCCGCCACCGCTGTCGGGCCGCTCCACCGTCTCGCAGCCGACGGCCGGATCGTCGGCATCGGCGACTGCGCGATCGCCAGCGCCCGCACCGCAGTCGACGGTCGTGTCGACCTCGCTGTCGCGCACGCGCAGCACGTCGTCGCCGTCGGTGCCGAACACGCGGTCCTTGCCAGCGCCGCCCGTCAGCTCGTCGTCGCCGGTGCCGCCTTCAAGCGCGTCGTCGCCCGGGCCGCCGACGAGCACGTCGGCGCCCGAGGAGCCGTAGAGCACGTCGGCGCCGTCGCCTCCGCGGAGGTCGTCATCACCGCCTTCGCCATGCAGGCCGTCGTCGCCGCCGGCCCCGTCGATCACGTCGTTCCCGCCGCCGCCGTACAGCTCCTGCTGGCCAGCGGTTCCGGTGATGTCGTCGTCGCCGTCGCCGCTGAGGACGATCTCGACCGACGCTTCGACGTTGTCGTCCTCGTCGTCGCGGCCGTCGTTGGCGACGCCGTCAAGCGTGACGTTCTGATCGCCATGGAAGCCGAGGCGGACCTGGTCGTAGATGCCAGGGCCGCCGACGAAGCGGTCGGCGTCCACGGTCGTGAAGTCGACCTCGCCGATCCACTCGCCGTGGAGGTTGTCGAAGTCGCCCTCGCCACCGTCGAGGAGGTCGGCGCCGTTGCCACCGACCAGCAGGTCGGTGCCCGCGTCGCCGTAGATCCTGTCGTCGCCCGTGTTCGGCTCGCCGTCCTGCGGCATGTCGTCGCCGTAGAGCTGGTCGTTGCCGCCCCCGCCGTGGATCTCGTCGTCGCCGTCGCCGCCGTGGATCGCGTCGGCGCTGCCCGTGCCGACGATCGTGTCGTCGCCGCCGCCGCCGTTAGTCACCGGGTCGACGGTGTCGGCGGGAGCCGACGGGATCACGATGTCGTCGGCGAACTCCGAGCCCGAGACGGCTTCGAAGTCGGCCGCGTAGTCGTCGCCCTCGCCCTGGTCGCCCGCGGCGTCTGGATCGGTGTCGACCGTGCCGTCGTTGGCGCCATCGCCGCCGCGCACGCGCGTGGCACCCGAGGCGCCGTCGAGCACGACGAGGTCGTCGCCCGAGCCGCTCACGACGCGGTCGGCGCCGGCGCCGCCCACGACGTAATCGTCGTCGGCGCCCGCGTCGAGCTGGTCGTCGCCATCGCCCGCGAACAGCCGGTCGAAGCCCGGCCCGGCGCTCAAGGTGTCGTCGCCGGCGGTGCAGCCGCAGTCGGCGTCTTCGCCGTAGAGGTCGTCGTCGCCAGCGCCGCCCGTGAGGGTGTCATCGCCGCCTTCGCCCCAGAGCCGGTCGCGGCCCGGGCCGCCGCTGATGGTGTCGTTGCCGTCGCCGCCGTGCACGTAGCGCGCGCCAGCAGCAGGTACGGCTGAGAAGTCGGCGGTGTCGTTGCCGTCGCCGAGCTCGCCGGTGAAGTCCGCGGTGACTGAGGCGTCGGCCACCACGCGGTCGCTGGTGTCATCGAGTCCCAGCAAGATGTTGGTGGTGTCCGGGCAGCTCACCTGGACGGCGGAGTCCTGCACGCAGCCCTCGCCCGGCTTGGCGATCAGCTCCAGGCCTTCGCGGCGCTCCTTGAAGACGACGGTCGCGTTGTCGCTCGTGCCCGTCTGCGAGACGAGGAGGTCGACGGCGTGGCCGGGAGCGTCGACGACCTGGGCCGTGACCCCGAGCTTGCCGATGGAGGCACCGACCGGCTCGGGCTCAGGCGTGCCGCCGGACTCTTCCATGATGTAGCGGTGGGCGACGATCTCGCTCGTGGCCTCGCCGCCCACGAGCAGCTTGCCGCCCGGCTCGAACGCGAGCGCCTCGCCATGCCCGTCGCCATAGAGGGTGGCCTGCTCGTCGACGGTGCCGAACGGCCTGCTGTCGTAGCCGTTTTCGTTGAGCCGGAACACCGCGAAGTGCGACTCGGTGCCCTCGTAGTTCGTCGCGTACCCGGCGACCGTGACGCGGTTCAGCGAGTCCGTCACCGCTGCCGTGGCGCTCATCGCGCCGTCGCCGCCGTAGACGTAGGTGAACTGGCGGGTGCGGTTGCCGTCGCCCGCGAACGTCGTGTCGAGCGCGCCGGCCGCCGTGAGGCGCACCACGCGCATCGCGCCGTTCTGCACGACCGCGCCGGGATGGCTTCCGGCGTAGACCGTCGGCCGCATCGCGGTGCCGCTGCCGACCAGGATGATCCGGCCGGTGTTGTCGACGGTGATGTTCTCGATCTGCCCGGTGTCGGGCCCGCTTGAATTCGGGACGTCGTTGATGAAGGGGTAGGACTTCGTGCCGAAGCCCGAGTCGACCGTACCGCTGGCGTTGACCCGGATCACGCGGATGGCGCTCCCGTCGACCCCGGGGGCCCCGTTGTGGCCGCCGATCACGATCCGCCCCTCCGTGATCACGGCGCCGCCGACGGCGGGCACATCGGTGAGGATCAGCCGCGACGTCGACGGGTCGGCGAACGACGGGTCGTGCTCAAGCCCGCCTCCCGCCGCGGGGCGGTACCCGACGACGAGCGTGCGGCCGCCGGTCCCGGACGTCTGGCCGTCGCCGACGACGACCAGGCGGGTGTACGGGTCGCCTGCGACGGGCGTGACCTCCTGCTCGAGCAAGGCGCGCACGCGCACGCCGGTCAGGCCGGGGAACGTTTCGACGAGGTGCGGGAACGGCGTGTCCGCGCTGCCGGCGTCATCGGCGCCGTCGGCCTGGCGGCGCACGACCGTCCACGAGCCGCCGGTGCCGCCCGCCTGGAGCCATTTGGAGCCGCGGCGCAGCAGCAGCGGCGGACCGGTCGTCGCGGCGCCCGGATCGAGCGCGTTGACCGGCCCGGTCAGGGTGCCGCTCCCGGAGAGCGTGGCCAGCAGCCAGCGCGAGCCGCCGCTAGCGGGCTGGGCTGCCGACAGCACCGCTCGCCCAGCGCCGTCGACCTCCAGGTCGCCGGTCTGCACGTCGGCGTGAAGCCCTCCCACCGCGGCGCGCGAGTTCGTGCCGTAGCTCGGATCTGGATCGCCCCACGGCGCAGGGGCCGCGTCCGCGAAGGAGGCGGCAGCGAGCAGAACCGAGCAAGCGAGCAGCAGCGCGCGGGGGCGACGGGCGCGGGACAAGGCGGCCTCCGAGGACCAGGCGGGGTGGGCAGCACCGCCTGCGCTCGCGACGGACGCGCGCAGACCGTGGGCCGGCCATTACAGCACCGGCTGCTCGACCGCGCCTAGCGATCTACCGGAAGGTGGCGCTTCCGCCACAAGGCAGCGCCGGTCATGCAGCTCGCCGCGGAGCGCATGACCGGCGCTGCAGGGTCGCGTTACGCGCTTGCGGCGTTGTCGACGTTCGTCACCACCGACCAGAGGATGTCGGTGGCGGTCTCGGCCAGCGCGTCGATCTCCCAGCGCTGGCCATCGACGAGCTCGCTCGTGACGACCTCGACGACGCCTCCGAGCATGCTGCGCGACAGCAGCGGCGTGATCGACCGCGATGGGATGTCGGGGTTCGCCTCGCGGCCGCGCTCGACGAGTTCAATCAGGAACCGGTCGAACTCCCCGCGCGCGTATTCGCGGGCCTCGCGCGACGCCTCGCTGAGCGTCACGAGCTCGAACACCATCGCCGTGGTGAACCGTGGCGACGCCTTGAGCAGCTCGAAGTAGCGGAGGAACCCGTCGTACATCACCTGGCGCCACGGCTTGCTGAAGTCGATGCTGTCGGCCACTGCCTCGGTGATCGAGTCGACGACCCGGCGGTGCAGCTCCAGGAAGACGGATTCCTTCGTCTCGAACTCGGCGTAGAACGTGCGTAGCGAGACGCGCGACTCCTTCGCGATGTCGGCGATGCGCGAGTTGCCGTAGCCATCGCGGGCGATGATCGCCGCGGTGCCTCGGATGATCCGCTCGCGCGGATGGCTCGGGTCGACCGCCCCGCGCGCCGACGGCACCTCAGCCACGTCGGCCGCCGGCGCGGCGATGGGCTGGCGCAGCCATTCCTCGGTCCCGCTGTCGCCTAGCAATTTGGCTGTGAGGGTCGATTGGCGAAGCGGTCGCCGAGCCACGCGAGCACGTCGGGGTTCGGCCGCCCGACGTTCGTGATGTGCCCGCCGAGGTAGGTGCGCCACTGCAGGTCCATGCCGAGCGCGCAGTACTTCGTGCGCAGCGCGAGCGCCTGGCGGAAGTCGACGACCTGGTCGTCGCTGGCGTGGTAGTCGAGCACCGGCACCGAGATCTTCTGGCGGCCGAGCGCGTTCTCGTCGATGCGCGTCAGCCACGGGATCGTGCCGAGCGGGCTCGGGTCGGTGTAGTCGACGGCCCGCTTGCCCGCATAGTCCGAGAAGATCTCGATCGTGCAGTCGTTGGCCTCGAGGTTGGCGAACACCGGCGCCGCTTCGGGCAGCAGGTAGTCGGCGAGCTTCAGCTCCGGGTAGGCGTTGTCGAGGCCGATCAGCGCGGTCATCTCGACGCCGAACGCCTTCTTGCCCTCGATGTTCAGGCCGACGTTGGCGAGGTTCGCGGGAACACCGCCCGCGGCGACACCGACGAGGTCGAGCTCCGGCGCGTACGTCTTCGCGAGCTCGCCGGCCCACAGCGCTCCGCCGCCGCCCTGCGAGTAGCCGCGGATCGCGATCTTCGGCTTCGCCGCCAGACCTGCCTCCGGGAGGCGCGTCGCAGCGCGGGCCGCGTCGAGCACGGCGGGGCCCATCGAGCGCCCGACCACGTAGGTCGTCTCCGGGTTCTCGTGGTAGCCCTCGTAGTCGGTGACCGCGATGGCGTAGCCCGCTTTGAGCATGTCGTTGACGGCCGCCTGCTCGTAGAACGCGCCCGAGTTGATGAAGCGCGAGACGGTGCAGCGGAACGCCGGGCCGGTCGTGCCAGGCGCGAAGGTCACGAGCGGCGCGTTCGCCGCGGTGCCCGACTTCGGCACGAGGATCGTGCCGGTGACGACGTCGCGCTCCCCGAGGGCGTTCGTCGACAGGTACATGACCTGCCACGCGTTGGCGAGCTTGCGGGCCGTCGGCGGGCCGGCCTTCGCGGGCCGGGCGCGGATGATGTCGCCGGGCTCGCCGGCGGGGATCGTCGCCGGAGGCGTGTAGAACGGATCGGGGTCGGCGTTCGGGGTCGGCGCCGGCTGGCTCCGGTCGATCACCGGAGCGGCCAAGGCCGTCGCAGCTGGCCCGAGCGGGCCGGCGAGCATCAGCGCCGCGAGCGAGGCTGCGGTGGCGCGGCCCGGCGTGGAGGAGAGGAAGCGGTACATCGTGTGGTCCTCCAGGCCTAGGCGGCGGATTGCGGGGTGAGCGTGAGCGAAACGGAGTTGCCGCTGCCGGCCGCGAGCGGGCTGACGAGGCCGCTGAGCAGGCCGCAGCCGTTGAGGTCGCTGATCGCGAACTTGCCGCTGAGCGTGCCGCCGGTCGCGCGCGAGAACCCGGGCGCGCTGGCGAGGTTCACGTCCGAGAGCGACTTCGTCTGGCAGCTGTTGCCGCCCGCCAGGGGGATCGCGCCGAAGAGGCGCACCTCCTGCACCTTGATCCGCAGCTTGGTGTTCGTCGTGAGCACGCCGGCGGTGAGCTTGCCGGTGGTCTTGCCCGACGGCACGAAGGCCAGCTTCGTGGTGACGGGCAGGAAGCCGAGCGCCGTGAGCCGGGCCGAAGCCGGGTTCAGCAGGAGGTCGGCGGAGACGGCGCCGCCCTCGCCGTAGGTGGCGTTCGCGGTGCCGCGCAGTGCGACGGAGCCGCGCGTCAGCGTCTTCAGCTGCGCCGCACCGGCAAGCGCGTAAGCCTGCATGTTGCCCGGCGGCGTGGTGGGAGGCGTGGTGGGCGGGGTCGTCGGTGGGGTGGTCGGCGGGGTCGTCGACCCGTCGACGACGTTGATCGTCGCGAACGTGTTGTTCTGGCCCGGCGCCTGGAAGCACTCGGTCTCGAACGTGTCGACGCCCGTCAGCGTGCCGTCGGCCAGCCGCGGCGAGAGCTCCAGCACGAGATCGCCGATCGTGATCTTCACCGGGCCGAGCTCTTCGAGCGTGAGCGACGGCGTCTGCCCGGTCGCTGTCGTCGTGAAGCCGCCCGACGCCGGAAGCGTCGTTTTGGTGATCGTCGTCGGGACGCTGAGGTTCAGGCCAGTCCCGCTCGGGTTCGTGAGGCGGGCGGCGGCGGTGGCCTTGCCCTCGACGGTGACCGATTCCAGCGCCTTCAGGCCGTGCGTGGCCTGCGCGGAGACGTCGGCTTCGGCCTTGATGTCGAACGCGCCGGTGGGCTCGCCCGCCTGGACCGACGCGGGGATGTCGCTGGTGATGCGCAGCGCGAGCGGCTGCGGCGCCATCAGCGGGAAATTGCACGTGTAGTTCAGGGTCACCGCGATCGGCGCGGCCTGAGCCGTCGGCGCACCTGCCGCGAGTGCGGCCGGAAGCAATGCGGAGGCGAGGGCCGCGGCCCGCAGGCGGCGGCGAGAAGTCTGGTGACGGCTCTGGGGGAGGTGAAGCACGTGGGTCCTTCTGCTTAGACGGGGAAGAAGGGTGGGTTCTGGGGCCGACAGCCCGGGCGCGGCGCGCGGACCCTGAATTCCGCGCGCCGCAAACCCGTGTTCCGGCTGTCTCGTTGGTGCCTCTTGCGAGGCAGCTGTCTCCTAGGAGGCCGGGATCAGGTTCAGGTTGATGGTGTTGCCACCACCAGCCGTCAGCGGCGAGACGAGCCCGTTGAGCAGGCCACAGCCGTTGAGGTCGCTGATCGAGTAGGTGCCGGCGATCGGGCCGCCAACCAGCGGGCTGAACTCAGCCTGCGTCGACTTGAGGTTGATCTCCGACAGGTTCTTGGTCTGGCAGCTGTTGCCGCCGGCCAGCGGGATCGCCCCGAAGAGCTTGACTTCCTTGACCTTGATCCGGACGAAGGACTTCGTCTTCAGGACGCCGTCCACCAGCGAGCCGGTGGTCTTGCCCGACGGCACGAGGCCGACCTTCGCCGTGACCGGCAGGAAGCCGAGCGACGTCAGGCGCGCCGACGTGTCGGCGAGCGTCAGGTCAGCGGTGAACGAGCCATCGACCAGCTTCAGCGCTGCCGCGATGGTGCCGTTCAGCGCCAGCGTGCCCTTGGTGAGGGTCCTCAGCGTCGTCGAGCCCTTCAGCGTGTACTTGTAGTTCACGATGCCGGGCGGCGTGGTCGGCGTGGTCGGGCCGACCACCGGCTTGGTCGTGACGGTCGCGAGACCGCCCGACGACTTGTTGCCAGCAGCGTCCTTGGCGACAACCTTGAAGTTGTACGCCGTGTTCGCCGTGAGGCCGTTGATCGTGGCGGTGAGGCCGGTGCCCGAGGCGACCGGCGTGGTGCCGGTGCCCTGGTAGACCTCGTAGCCCGTGACACCGATGTTGTCGGTGGACGCGGACCAGTTGAGCGTCACCGAGCTCGTCGTCGAGGTGCCCGTGACGGTCGGGTTCGACGGAGCCGTCGTGTCGGCCTTGGTCTTGACCGTGCCAGCGGCGGACGCCGGACCCTCTGCGCCGTCATCGTCAGTTGCCTTGACGGTGTAGGTGTAGTTGGTGTTCGGCTGGAGGCCGGTGATCGACGCGGTGCGGGTCGTGCCGTTGGTCGTGGCGACCTTGGTCGTGCCTGCGTAGACGTCGTACTTGGCGATCGTGCCGTCCGAGTCGGTGGCAGCGCCCCAGCTCAGGGCGATGGTCGTCTCAGTCGAGGTGCCGGTCGGCGCGCCCGGAGCACCCGGAGCGACGTTCGGCACCGGGCCGGTGTCGCCGAGGGTGAAGTGGGTCTGCTCGAGCGGGTCGCTCTCGTTGCCAGCGGCGTCGAGGGCGGTGATGGTGAAGATGTACTCCGAGTCCTCGCCGAGGCCCGTGATGTTCTTCGCGAAGACGCCCGTGTTGGCGCCGGCGGGAACGCGGACGCCGCCTGCCGGGCCGCCCTCGTAGTCGATCTTGTACTCGGTGACGCCGACGTTGTCGGTCGCCGGGCGCCACTTGATGTTGATCGAGCTCTTCGTGAAGTCGGACTCCACGTAGTCGGTGGGCTGCGGGACGACCGGGGCGCTCGGCGCCTCGGTGTCGTCGCCGCCGCCGTCCGGCGGGGTGATCTCGAACGTGGCGAGCTGGAGGTTCTGGCCAGCCGGGTCCAGGACGCACGGGACGTTGAACGTGCCCGGGTCGCCGTCGATGTCGGCGTAGGGCGCGCGGTTGATGTCGGTCGGCGGGGTGGTGAGGCCCTCGACCGGGGTGCCGTCTTCGTAGTGGCCGTAGAGGTTGAGGATCAGCTCCGTGAGGACGATCTTCGCGGTGCCTTCGACGTCGAGCGTCAGCGACGGCGTGGTGCCGGACGCGTTGAGGACGAGCGGGTTCGGGATCGGCGGGACGACCGTGTAGGGCTCCACGTTGATCGGGACACGGACGTTGACGCCCGAGCCGTCGGGCAGCTCGACGCGGGCGCGGGAAGCAGTGCCCTTGCCGGGCTTCTGGGCCTCGGTCACGCCGCCGATGATGTGCAGGCCCTCGACGAGGCCGAGACCCTGAGCGGTCGTGCCGCCGGCCGACGCCTTGGCCGTGATCGCGAACGGCGCCGTCGGCTCACCGACCGGCCAGCTGTCCGGGATGTCCAGCGTGATGTCGAGCTTGAGCGGCTGGGTGCCGATCAGCGGGAACTTGCACTTGTAGTTGAGGGTGGCCGTCTGAGCGGCCTGCGCGCTGGTGGCACCAAACGCGCAGAAGGTAGCGGCGCCGGCGAGAGCCAGCGTGCCCGCCTTGCGGGACATAAGGGACAAGGGTTCCTCCTGGGACTCCGGTCCGCCGCGGAACTACGGGGGGACACGGATGGTTGGGGATGGCGAGCGTAGCGTGTGATTGGTGACACTTCCAGTCGAATCGAGGAATACTCAGATTACCAACTGAGGATCACCTCAATTACCGTGGCTTGACACCTGTAGAGGGACGAATTCTGGGCGTGAATAGGTGTCTAATAAGTGAATGCGCCCGTTACCGCTTCCTCCAGCGTTCTCGGCGCTCGAGAGGCCTTGGCCCGCCGTCGCTGGCGCGGCGAATATGAGCGGCGTTGAAGAATTCTCACTACCCCATTGCACCGGTACGTTGACCATGTGATCGACGGCGCAAGAGGTAGACGAGGCCGCCAGACCTCAAGCGCGATTGCCGCCGCTGCCGAGCGCCTGTTCGCGGCCCATGGGACCGAGCGCACCACGGTCGACGACGTCGCTACCGTCGCGGGTGTCTCGGTCGGTTCGGTCTACGTCCACTACGGCAGCAAGGACGACCTCCACGCGACGCTCGTGCGCCGCGCCGTCGACGACCGCGCCGCGAGCGTGTCGCGGCGGTTCTGGTCTGAGTCGCCGCTGGAGCGCGTGGTCAACACGGGCGACGCCTACGCGGATTTCGCGGTGCACCGCCCGCACGGGTTCTGGCTCGCGGCGCGCGCCACCGAGCTCGCGACGATGGGCGTCGACCGCGCCGGAGCCGACCGCTTCTCGCAGTCCGAGGCGGGCCGCCAGCTCGCCGCCGACATCGACGACGCCATCGCGGCCGGCGAACTCAGATCTGATGCGACCGAAAGCGTCGTCGACTACCTGTGGGGCGCGTGGACCGGGATCCTCGCGCTGCAGCTCGTCGAGGAGCCCAGCGTCGAGCTACGGCGCCGGCTGCACTTCGCGTTCCGCGTGGCGGTCGCGGGACTCACCCGCGAGGGCGACGTCCTCCCTGCTGCCTGAGCCCGGGCGGCGGCTCGGCGTCCGCGCCAGCCTTTGCCGCTGCGCGGCGGTCGGCGGCTTGGGCCTCGCGGTGGCGGCGGTCCTTCTCCTCCCGGACGCGGAGGTCGAGGATGGCGTGCAGGTCGCGGGCGGTGCTCGCGTCGCCCGGCGCGGTCGCCACAGCGACGCAGGCGGTCAGCGGCGCGCCGGAGTCGGGACGTGGGATCTCTCTCAGCGCAGCAGCGAGTTCCGCTGCGGCGTTGGCTGCCTGGAGCGGTGACGTGTCCGGGAGCAGGAGCATGAACTCGTCGCCATCGAGGCGCACCGCGGAGTCCTCTGCCGGAGCCCGGATCGCGAGCACGGTGGCCGCTTCGCGCAGGACGTCCAGCGCGGCGATCGGGTCGTGCTGCTCGATGGCAGAGAAGCCGTCGAGGTCGATGCTCAGCACGCTGAGCTCCTGACGCAGCCGCTGGTGGCGGGCGAACTCGCTGGAGAGGCGCTCGTCGAACAGCCGCCGGTTGCCGATGCCGGTGACCGCGTCGCGCCGGGCGACGCGGTGCAGCTCAAGCCCTTGCGCTTCGGCGGCTTCCAGGACGGCCGTGCACGCGACCGCCTGTACCGGGGTAGCGAGCGCGACGAGGCCGGCCGCGAACACGGTGCTGAGGTCGACGAGGTCGGCGAAGACGCCGGTCGCCGCGACCAGCAGCAGCGCGATGGAAGCCCCCGCGACGTGCGCCGCGATCTGGCGGCGGCTCGTGAGCCGGATCGAGATGAGCGGTGCGATGAACATGGCCCCGCCGACGGCGAGTCCGCCGCTCGGCTGGGCTGCGAAGAAGCCGGCGGCGACCGAGCACCACGCGCATGCCAGGACGGCGTGGTTCGCGGTGCTGCCGATGCGCGGCGCCTCTGAGCGCAGGTGCACGGCTGCGGCGGCGGCCAGCCACGCAGCCAGCGGCCAGACCCGCCACGGGTCGACCGACGGCGAGAGCTCGGGGGTGACCGCCGGAGCAAGGGCCGCCATCAGCGCCGCGAACACAGCGAACAGCGCGTACATCCCGCCGGTCGCGAGCCAGACGGGCCGGTAGACCGCCAGCTCCTGACGCGAGACGCGGGTGATCGCCGGGAGCCGCTTGCGGGGCGGGGCGATGGTGGCGGGGGTTCCCATGAGCAGCGTGGTCGCGAGCGGTCTGGCGCGGGCGCCAGACGTCGGCGCGCCGCACTCAATCTTTCGGAGTGACAGCGCCCAAACTTAAATTGTGAACGCGGTGAACGGGTGTAGAAAAGTATTGCGGTAAAGCGAGCGCCACCTCGGCAATTTCGATTACCCCGAAAAGGTGGCGCGAGGAAGCTGTAGAGCGTCTCTAATTTGCCGCAGGTTCGCTCGTCCCGAAGCCGTGCGCTTCGAGGTCGGCCCGCGGCACCGCCATGAACTCGTCCGGTCCGAGCGGCGGCAGATTCAGCGCCGCGATCTCGGCTTTCCGGTAGCGCGCACTGAGCAGCACCATCCCGTCGAGCGGGTCGGGGCGGCCAGCGTCCGAGCGCGTGCGCCGGATCGGGTCGCCTTCGGTGCGGGCGATGGTGCGGATGGCGTCGCGCGGGATCGGGACGTACGGCATCGCCTTCGCCAGGGCCGTGACGCGGGCTTGGATCGTCTCGTGGGCGACGACCGCCTCCCGCACCGCCGGGTCCATCTCAGCCACGAAGTTCGGCGGCAGCGGCACGTCGACCGCCAGCATCCGCATGTCCGCGCGGCCTGCCGCCGACAGCGTAGTCTTGCCGTCCTTGTTCTTGCCGAGGTTGAGGTTCTCGGGGCGGCACCGGACGACGCCCACCTTGAGCGCCGTGAGCCCCCGCACCGCGCCCACGCACAGGCACAGGTGCCCCACCGCTTCCGTCGGGATCTGCCAGTCCGACTTCTTCGACCATTTGATGTCGACGTCGTGTCCGGCGATCTCGAAGTCCATCGCCTTCCCCCGCTCGACCCCGAGCGCGGCCCGCACCACGATCTCGATCTTGGTGCCGACGTACGTCTGCTCGGTCTTTTCGAGCTGGTCCATCGACCACCGCCCCGTTCGCGGCCCGTCGATCACCTCATCGATCGCCCGCCGCACCAGCGCGGCGAAGTAGCCAGCCGGGTCGTGCTTCGTCGCCGCCAGCAGCCAGTCGACGACGGCGTCGAGCGCGGGGTCTTCGTCAGGCGCGGAGTCTTCCTCGGACCACAAGCGCACGGGGCGAGGTTACTGGCGAAGGCACGCGGATCTGGGTGTTTCGTCGGCTGCGGCGAGCCTTCCGAGTGAACGCGCCGCCTCTGCGCGAGGGAACCGCGCGAGAAGGAAGTACGCGTGCTGCACCAGCTCTCCAACCAGAAGGACCGGTCAGTCTACCGAAGGGTCGCCAAGGCCAAAGCCAAGATCCCGCTAGACGACCCAGCCCCGGAGCGGAGCAATGACCGCCTAGCCCAAGGCGCCGTCAAGGCCGCGATTTTGGAACTCATGGCAGAAGCCGACGGCCCTACCTCGACGCCCACGCTCTTGCCGCTCCTGGCTGCACGCTTCGGCCGCCCCATCCCCCGGCACACGGTGAACGCCTTCCTTTCTGAATACGCCAATGACCCAAGGTCACCCATCACCCGCGTTGGCTTCGGCCGCTACGAACTCGACCCGTCGACCTCGGACTGATCACCATCGATTACGCGTCGGCGTTTGGCCTGCAGCTCGTTGATGACGTCATCGAGCTCCGCTTGATGCAAAGCCCGAAGCTGCTCGACGGCATCGTCCTGCTCATGGTCGAGTCGGCTGACCGTTTCAGCGCGGGCTTCGGCCTCCGCCTTGCGCGTTGGCTGCCCCTGCTGTTCTCGCCGAATCTCTTTGGCCAGGTCCCACAAAGCCAGAGCCAGCTTCTTGGTGTCGGGCTCCTTTCGCGGAGACCCAACCACCCGAATGCGCTCGCTCGAAGCAGGGACTAAGACTCGTTTTGCAGACCTGCGACGTTTCCTTGGCATTGACCCAGCATGCGCTCAAGCGCGGCGTGATGCTGTGGATTAGTTCATTGCACGCGTGACAGTTCTGCCCTAGGAGGGGAATCCTGGATCAAGAACGATGCCCCACAGCCGCTTGGCCTCAGTGTGGTCGCCGCGGGCTTCGGCAGCTCGAGCCTTTACCGCGCGCTCGTGGGCTGACGACAACGACTTCAGAACCTCGTTGCGCACCGTCCAAGTCAGATACCCGGATAGCGAGCCAGATTGTCCGCCGGGATCAGTGACGTCGATATGGCGCGGAGCCCAGTCAAAGAAAGCTTCGAGGCCTGCCTGTCTGTTCCCGGACAGAGACCCGAACGTCGCGGCCGCCATCGTCTCTAGGTGAAACGAGCGAAGCCGTTTGGAGTGCGCCGCATTCCACTTCTTCAGGAGCCGGACCAGGGGTGCGAGGTTGTAGCCGAGCTCTTTGTTCTTCGTGGCGAACCAGGTGTTAGCCACGGTGGGCGCAGTATCAATCCATCCGCCGTCCCCCTTGGGGAGACCGTAAACATCGTTCCCGCGGCTGAAGACTGGAGCGATGTCTACGTGGCCACCGTTTTGGAAGAAGATGCGCACCGCCTGTCCTCGAGCCCCGACCTGGGCCGTAGAAAGGCCGTCGTACGCGCGGCGAATCCGATACAGGAACGCTTGGGAATCCCAGCGATAGGTGTTCCAAGCGTTGTTGACGTTTGAGAAGACCGCGAGCACGTCGATGTCGTCGATAGGCCGAACCACGGTGCCCTTGGCTGCCGAGCCGATGAGGATGGCGTGAGCGAAGGGAAGGTCGGACGACGCGGGGAAGGCCGCGGTCAGATTCTCGACAACGCGATCCTTACGGCCAGCGATGATCGAGGTCTTGTGGTAGTCGGTCGCAGTAATCTCGGCTAGAAACTTGCCCATGGCCTGGCTCGTCGTGAGGCTCATGGATTGCCTCCGTTCACCTCGTCGCCGATCTGCGCAGCGGCAGACTCCATAGCTTGCTTGTTCTTCTTTCGGTGGAGCCAATAGACGAAGTTGGGGACTTGCGGCGTCGTCCGTCGCAAGTCGTACAGGGTGTCCTGCCAGACGAGGAGCTCGGTTGGCTCGACCGGCCTACTGGTCTCACGCAGGCGCTCCTCAATGGTGCGAACGAGGTCTCTACGGAGCTTCTTGGACTTCTGGATCCCGAGGACGTATTCGACGACGTCTAGGAAAGCTGGAAGCACCGGCATCAGCACCCCGACCAAGATCTTCCCGAGAGATAGCTCTGCGGCAACGCCGACGCCGACGAGCGCAATCACCCAAACCGTGGTCAAAATCGCCCATGTCGTCACCGTCGACTGCAGCAAGCGATCGGTGTATGAGGCGTTCGCACGCTGCGCCACGGCGACCGAAACGACGCCCGCGTCCTGGTCGCGAAAGGGATACCAGGCAAGCAGCTTTTGCTTTCGCGCCGCCTCATCGATCTTGCCGTCCGGCCCCGCGAACTCGGCGATCGTCTCGACGCTCGGCACCGTACTTCGCTGCACCGTGCTCGGCATACCGAACACGTAGAAGTCGAAGAGTTCCTGCGTCGCTGCGGCCGCCGTGGTTTTAGCTGCCTGCAGAAATTGCAGGATCGTTCGACCGAAGAAGATCCAAACGCCAGCAATGGCGCCCGCAACTGGCGCGAGGTCCTGATCCACGACGGAAACGACGGGTGCCGCCAACCCGATGACGAGCATGCCGAACCACCGCAGCCCAAGCCATCGCTTAGCTCGGCTGTACATGCGCCGTTGGGCGAGCAGGTATCGCAATGCTTTGCGCTCATCTTGGCGAGCGCGCATCTCGGCGCTGGTTGGTGGCTGATAGTTCACGGGCGTCGTCACGTGGGCTACCTATTGAAGAGCAGCTTCAACTGCTCGATTGCCTTCTCGTCGTCGCCGGCTTCCTCGAAATCTTTGGCCTTCAGGGCGCGACTAACCGCGCGCTCGAGCTTCGACTGAGCGTCCTTGCGATTCGCTTCCGATGAGCATGAGCCGAAGCGCGAGCCAAGCCCAGTCGGGTCGTTCATGGCCGCAAGGTTTGCGTCCCGCATCTTCTTGAGCGTCAAGTAAAGATCCCAGAGGGGCGAGTACGTCTTCTCGTCATCCATGTGCTTGGCGGTCCGCATCTCCAGATAGCACGACGACACCGGGATGTTGCGTCGGTACTTCCAGACCTTGACCTGCCGAGCGAGCTTCTTGACCGCGCCGTTGTGCTTGGCGTTGACGTCGGTGACGTACTTGTTGTGGTCTCTCGGATGCGTGAGCATCCAGCCGTCCGCAGGATTCGCGATCCAGCAAAACGCGACGTTTCATAACCATGTAATCGTCTCGTTAAATCGTTGCCTCGTCAACGAATTGTTGTTGTGTTTTCTACGTTTTGGCCGCAAACACGGACAGAAACCGACCGAGTTCGAACCAGTGAATTCCAGGGCATATTGGGTTCGGTTCGAGCTCGACGTCGCCGACCCCTCAATCCGGCATACGAAAAATGCCCCGCAAACAGGGGCGCGGGGCGTAGTTGATAATGGTTCTCATTTGGTACAAAGAGCAAACGGCCGATCCTTTGCCAGGGCTTCGTTCGGATCTTGCTCCGCGGACAACTCGGTGTTTTCCGCGACGAACTGGGTCAAGGGCAACTGGAGCCACTGCGTGGCAAAACTTGCGGACCAAGCGTACGAGCTAGCTACGTACGGCGAGAAGGACCCACTCGAGGAGATTCCGCTGCTGGCCGGGAGGCCAGATCGGCATGGCTAGCGGCACGACATCTCGGAGCCGCGCAACGTTCACCAAAGAGGCGTTGAGGACGGAGTACCGCGCGAGACTCACTCGCCACAAACGCGCCAAGAAGGAACTCCGTCGCGTGCTCACGGAGCTCATCCAAGATCTCGGCAACGACGAGAACCTCCGACCCGTTCCGCTCGTCCAGGCTGGCGTCAAGGAATTCGACTCGTTCTACGACAAAGCGAAGCGCAAACGACAGGAGCGCAAGGTCGCTGATGTCGCCAGCTGCTTTGACGAGATTCGTGACGTCGTCCGTGCTCGCGTGATCTGTCAAACCCTCGCGGATGTGGTTCGCTTCGGCGAGATCCTGGAACGCGAGTCTGACGACTTCTTCGTCAGCCGTAGCGGCCCAGAGCTGCACGGTCCCGACTCCAACCCACGGGGATACCGATCGGTTCATTACGAACTCGTAGTTTCGGTGCGCGAGCGAGGCGACTACGAGTCCGTGACGTGCGAGCTACAGGTCTGTACGACGCTCCAGTTCGCTTGGAACTTGTTTACCCATGGAGACGTCTACAAGGCCAAGCAAGTCGAGCCATTTGTGGGGTCCCTGATGCGCGATCTCAGCGAGTTTCTCTTCGTGGCAGATACCTTTGCGGGCCGGGTCATTCAGCGCGTCGAAGCTGAAACCAAGTCGTTAACGGCCAACAACGCCGTCGTGAAGCCGTCTCTGTCCGCAGCGCAGACGACTACAGCGATCGGTCGCCAGGCGGGCACCAGTGAACACTTACTGCTGCCGACAGTCGATCGCGTTCAGCCATTGGTCGCCGTTCCTGCGACTTCGACAATTGGACTGAGGTCCGCGTTGAGCTCGGCGAGCCGGGCCCGATTTTCGACGCCACCGGAGCTACTTCGAGCGGGGCGCCGTCGCATCGATCACGCGGCCGTTTTCCATTTCAAGGGACAGCACCCAACATTCCTTCGGCGGAGCGTCCCTGCCGCAGCCTTCGCCGTACCACACGTGGCCTAGCCCAGACGGCGCCATGGAGTCCTCATAGGGCGGAACCTCCTCGTCAGGCTGACCCAGCAGCGCGACTACCTGCCGCAACGTCAGCCCGCGAAACGCGTTGCTCTCGGCGATTGCCTGCGCTATTGCATCCTGAGTTGTCGGACTGGACCAGCTCTTTACGATCGCGGAAGGCGTCGGCGCCATTTTGGCATCTTCGTCGCTTCCGCCACAGCCCCCGATCATCACCGCGGCAGCGGCGAGACCGAAGGCTGTGGCCAGATGACGAGGCAGGCTCGGAGCGGCTTTCACGGAAACCAGTGAATCAGGTGCTGCGAGCACTCATCGCCGCACTCGACGAACCTCAGTTGCTCCCGGGGATCTCTTCTTCGTCAACCGGCAGAGTCACGAGCTGTTTCTTCGGTGAGTCGCAGGCCGTCATGACGTTGGACCGCATCTTCACCTTGCGTCCATCGTAGTCGCGCCCGGTCAGCGATTCGTTGTGCCACGGCCAAACCTTCTTGTGGTTCGCGATCAGCAGCGATCGGTTCGGGCGCTTGGCCCACTTTATCGACCAGGACTGATAGCTCGGGGCTCTCGTGCCCTTGGCCCGCGTCAGGAGGACCTGGCAGACCTTGATTTGCTGGTTCCGGTCGTAGGGGTCCACGGCGCCGGTACTGATGCGGTCGCCTCCGCCCTTACGGTTGTGCGCGATGGCCCAGCCGCGATCGTCGTTCCATTGGTCCATCCGCGAACCGCGTCGGATGCGCAAGCGCTTCCACCGCGAGTCGACGCCCTTCCCACGAATCTGTTCCCACTCGTAGAGATCACGGATCACGTGCAGCCCCTCGTTGCGATACACGGTCGCCACGTTGGCGTTCCAGAGGTTGAACACTGCGTACATCGCTCGCCCTCGCGCGTTGTCGCAGTCGCGAGTTCTGTGACGGGTCCCGGCGCGTACCCACTGGTCCCCGGCGGCGCTGTCATTCGTACGGGTGACACCATCCCTCATCGATGTGACGTCCGCTCCCACATCGGCCGAGTTCCGCCCATCGGGCGCCTGACTGCGCAGAGTTGGTGCAAAGCGCCGCAGTTCCGGCGGATGTTGAGGACTACGGTGGGCTCGTGGACCGAACGAACAGCTTCGTGACCGAACTACATGCCGAAGGCCTGACCTAGCAACAAGCGCGCATAGCCGCCGCCGTACTGGCCAGCGCGGCTCCATCGGCAATATCGCCGAGGAAGCCCCCTCGCGCGGAACACCCGAACTCGCGAAGCGGCGGTCCCGCGCAGCAGCCGAGCTAGCCGTTACGTGGCTCGAGTTTCACCGTCATGGTGCGCGTAGGCTCGAACGGCGCGCCCGAAGCCGGGGTCTGCGACGCTGCGACCTCACCCGAACCGACGAACCGGACCTTCGCGAAGCCCGCCGCGCGCAACGCGGCGGCCGCGTCAGCTCGCTCAAGCCCGATGACGCTGGGAGCGGTTCTGGGTTTGAAGCGCGGCATCGGTGTGACTGCTTCCGGCGCAAGCGCTTGCTTGCGCGGACCGTCGATCGCCCGCCCTGCGATATCAGCTTCCAACCGGACAGCGCGCGGCCCGAACTCGTGTCCGACCTTCGTCGTGCACCGCCCCTCTTTGACGCGCACCCGGATTCGGACGGCGTCGGAGTTCTGCGATTCGACCGCGACCTTGAGCTCGTCACAAGGCGAGTAGACACCGGGAGCACCGACGACCAGCCGATGTTGGCTCCCGGTGCCAAGCACACCCCACGCAACATCGCGGGTAGGCCACAGCACCAATCTGGACACGGCCAGCCACGCGCCGACCAGCACAACGACGACCGCGACGGCGATCAGCGGCAATCGGCGCGCGAGGCGGGGCTTAGACATCAATTGGACTATGGCGGAGGTGCTAGCGGGGGCCGCGACCAACGGTGGTCACGGCCCCGGGTGTTCATTGGGCGAGCGTGACTCCGAAGCCGTTCACCGCTGCCTGGACGCTTTGGAAACGGTCGTCGCACGGGGCGATTCCGGCGGGCTTGCTTCCGCCGATCAGCATTCCGTTGGGGGTACCGGAGCGCTGAACATCGGGGCGACGCGAGCGCGCGACGAGCTCGCGCCCGCGAGCACCAAGCAGGTCCTGTCTCGCTGGCCCGCCAACCTCGGGTTGATCCACGACATCGGCTGCCGCACCGGCAAGCGCTGCCGCGGCGAGTGCGCCGTCCGGCAGATCGATACCCGCGTGGGTCACGACGTTTCGCGGTTCTTCTACGCCGCCAAAGCCAACCGAAACGAGCGCGAGGCTGGGCTCGCCGACCTGGAGCCGGTCGATGCGCCGTTCTTCTCCGGCAGCCCGAGGACACCACGGGCCAACGTCCACCCAACCGTCAAACCGATCTCAGTGATGCGCTGGCTGGTGCGGCTCGTGACCCCGCCGCTGGGCGTGGTGCTCGATCCGTTTGCCGGAAGTGGCAGCACCGGTTGCGCTGCCCTGCTGGAAGACCGCCAGTTCATCGGCATCGAGCGCGAAACGAGCTACGTGGAGATCGCCCGGCGGCGGCTGTCTCATTGGGCAAGACAGGACGAAGGCCCCGCATGACTGGGGCGCAACAAACGGCGACCGGATGGTCGCCCGGTGGACGAAGGAGCCCGCTCTTTTGCCTACCGAAACGATCATCCACAACCAAGGAGGACTGGGCGATGACCAAAGCTCAGGAAACCTACGAACGCGTTGAAGCGCTCGTCGCCAAGGGCACAACCAGGCCCGACGCCTTCCGGACCGTCGCTGCCGAGAACGACCAAAGCGTCGATTCGGTCCGCGGCTCGTACTACTCGGGACGTCGTCAGGCGACTGGAAGCAGCGGGACGGCACGAGGCGGACGCCGCAAGCGCCAGACGGAGACGACCGCCGAGAGCGCTATCGCGTCCGCCATTCAGGCGCTCGAGCAATCGATCCGCGACATCCAGCAGGAAGTCGATCTGGCCGGAGACCGCGCCGCCGAAGCCAAACGCGAGCACGACGCGCTCGCCGAAGCGGCACTCCCGAAGATCGAGGCCATCCAGGCCAAGATCGCCGCGCTGCAGGAGGGCCAGGCTTAGCCGCCTGGCAGACGGATGAGGCCGCCGATCACAAGCACGAGAACGTGCGCCCGGTCGGCGGCCAACCCCGGTGAAACAGAAGACGTCGAGCGCCACAGCGCTCCGCCTGTTTTACCGGACTTTCAACTTGGGGACGCCCGCAAACGGGCGTAAAATGAGAATAGTTATCAAAAGGAGGGTGTTGATGGAGATAGCAACCGGAACTAAGAGAGCAGTGATTTACCTACGGGTGTCCACGGCCGAGCAGGCGCAGAAGGGCGCAGGGAACGAGGGCTTCTCACTTCCGGCGCAGCGAGAGGCGTGCGCCAAACGAAGCCGAGCGCTTTCAGCCACCGTCGTCGAAGAGTTCGTCGAGCGCGGAGCCTCCGGTCGCACCGCCCAACGACCGGCGCTGCAAGCCATGCTGGCGCGCCTTCAAGAGGAGCCTGTCGACTACGTCATCGTCCACAAGCTCGACCGGCTCGCGCGAAACCGTGCGGACGATGTGGCGATCGTGATGGCGATCCGAAAGAGCGGCGCCCAAGTCGTCTCCGTGTCCGAGAATGTCGATGAGACACCGTCCGGGCTGCTGCTCCACGGCATCATGAGCTCGATCGCGGAGTTCTACTCGAGCAACCTAGGCGCCGAAGTTCGCAAGGGAACCACGGCCAAAGCTCGTCAGGGAGGCACTCCGTACCGGGCGCCGCTTGGTTACCTGAACCGACGGGAAGACATCGATGGCCGTGAGGTTCGGTCAGTCGTTGTAGACCCCGAACGCGGCCCTCGAATCGCCGCTGCGTTTGACCTTTACGCCACCGGCGAGTATTCGCTATCGGACCTCGCAGGGATCCTGGAAGCGAACGGCCTGCGCAACCGCCCCAAGGTCGGCAAGCCGAGCCAGCCGATCGGGAGCAACCGATTGCGGTCGATTCTCCGCTGCCCCTACTACGCGGGTGTCGTGTCCTACGGCGGCAAAGAGTACGCAGGGACTCATCAGCCTTTGGTTGACGCAGAAACCTGGGAGCGCGTCCAGCAGCTGCTCGACTCTCGCCGAACGAGCGGCGAGCGCTCATGGCGGCATCACCACTACCTGCGTGGCTCGATCTATTGCGCCGCGTGCGGGAGCAGGCTGATCTACACACGCGCCAACGGCAACGGTGGAACCTACGAGTACTTCGTCTGCAGCGGCCGCTCCCGAGGGATCTGCAAGCAGCGCCATCATCGGGCGCGTGCCGTTGAACAAGCAATCGAGCGGTACTACCGGACCGTCGCGCTGAGTTTCATCGGCACCGCGGAGCGTGTTCGACAAGACGTCGAGACGTATCTCGCCGGCCTTGCCGAGGGCAACGAAGCCGAACGGGAAAGAGTCACGGGCGCGCTGCTGAAGCTTGAGCAGCAAGAGCGCAAGCTCCTTCAGGCGTACTACTCGGACGATGTAAGCCAAGACCTCTACCGCGAGGAGCGCACACGCATCAAAGAAGAACGCCAGGCCGCGGACAGACTGGCCGCCGAACTCGAGAACGATCACAGCCAAGCTCTCGACGCCCTGGATGTGGCACTCGGCCTGCTCGACCGAGTTGACGAGGCTTACCTGCGAGCCCCCGAAGAGGCTCGCCGCCTGCTGAACCAGGCCATCTTCGCCCGCATTGAGATCTGGCAGGAGCAGGTCGAGGCTGCAGAGCTCGCCGAACCGTTCGACACGCTGAACGCTGGCTGGGGACGCGATGTGGTGCGGCCACGGACGCAGACGCGGACCGAAACAGACGCGCAACCCGGATGGACGGTCCGCTGGGGCGCAGACTTCGGCCAAACAGCTGACCCTGGAAACGCAAAAACCTCCAGGCTTCTTAAAAAGCCTGGAGGTTCGAACGTCGTCTCTTTGATACCCCCGGCGGGACTCGAACCCGCGACCGTCAGATTAAAAGTCTGCTGCTCTAACCAACTGAGCTACAGGGGCTCGACGAGCGTACCGAGGTGGCGGGCGGCGGGCGACTGCGGGGTGCCTGCGGCGTGGCCTCGAGCGGTCGCGGGCGGCTGGAGGCGCGCCGACGCTGGATCCGGCCGTCCGAACGGCGCGGCGCCGCCCTAGACTGCTCGGCCCATGGCTCGGCTCCCAGACGGCGACCCCGCACCGCCCGACGGCGCCCTTCCGGAGGCATCGCTGGCGGGGCTCGACGGGCCGCCGTTCGGCGTCTACGTGCACGTCCCGTTCTGCCAGACCCGCTGCGGTTACTGCGACTTCAACACGTACGTGCCCGGCGAGGACGGGGCCGCGGCGGCCGCGAGCTACGTCGACGCGCTGATCGCCGAGCTGGAGTTCGCGCGATCGGTGCTCGGGGATGGCGTCCCCGCGGCGCAGACGGTGTTCTTCGGCGGCGGCACGCCGACGCTGCTGCCGCCGGGCGAGCTCGCGCGGCTGCTGGGCGCAGTCCGCGACACGTTCGGGATCGAACCGGGCGCCGAGATCACAACCGAGGCGAACCCGGAGTCGGTCGACCCGCGGTCGCTGGCGGCGCTCCGCGAGGCCGGCTTCAACCGGATCTCGCTGGGGATGCAGAGCGCGGTGCCATCGGTGCTGAAGACCCTCGACCGCGTCCACACGCCGGGCCGCGCGATCGCCGCGGCGCACGAGGCGCGCGCGGCAGGGTTCGACCAGGTCAGCGTCGACCTGATCTATGGCACGCCCGGCGAGACCGCCGCCGACTGGGAGACGTCGCTGCACGCTGCGCTTGAGGCGGAGCCCACCCACGTCAGCGCGTACTCGCTCGTCGTCGAGCCGGGGACGCTGATGGCCGCGCAGGTGCGCCGCGGCGAGCTGGTCGTGCCGGGCGAAGACGTGATCGTCGACCGCTTCGAGACCGCCGACCGCATCCTCTCGGCGGGCGGGCTGCACTGGTACGAGACGTGCTCGTTCGCGGTCGACGAGGCCGCCTACTGCCAGCACAACCTCGGCTACTGGCGCGGCGGCAACTGGTGGGGCGCCGGGCCGGGCGCCCACTCGCACGTTGGCGGGGTGCGCTGGTGGAACGAGCTCCACCCGCGCACGTGGGCTGCGAAGATCGCAGCCGGTGAATCACCGGCCGCCGGCCGCGAGGTGCCCGACGACGAAGCCGTCCTCCTCGAGCAGGTGATGCTCGGGCTGCGGCTCGCCGAAGGCGTCGACCTCGCGCTGCTCAGCACCGAAGGCCGCGAGGCCGCCGACCGCCATCTCGCGGGCGGCCTGCTCGACCCCGCCAAGTTCGACGCGGGCCGGGCCGCGCTCACGCTGAAGGGCCGCCTGCTCGCCGACCCGGTGACGCTCGACCTCGCGGTCTGAGGCGTCATCCGCGGCGCTAGTACACCTGGAACGGCGTGTTCATCTTCTGGTGGCCCGGCACCGTGCAGATGAGCAGGTAGCGGCCTGCGGCGAGCGTGAGCGTGGCGGCGCGCGTCTGGCCGGCCGGGATCTCGCCGGCGATCCTCACGAGCTCGCCGTCGATCTCGCCCTTCGCATTGGCCTGGGCGATGTAGGCGTTGTGCTCGAACGAACCGGACGCGTCGATGTTCTCGAACGTGAAGTTCACGGCTCCCGCCGGGGCGCACGCGCGCGACAACGTGTACTTCTCAAACGCGTCGTACGACGTGAGCTTGATCGCGGGACCGGCTGGCGTGCAGGACTCCCAGGTGAAGCCCGGCGCGGTCGGCGTCGTGCCCGCCGGCGTCGTGGTCGCAGGAGTGGTCGACGCCGGAGTCTCGCCGTCGGCCACCGGCGCGGTCGACGGCTTCGGCCCCGGCGTCGCGCCCTCCGGCGCCGTCACGCCCGGCTTCGTCTCGCCCGCGGGCTTCCTGGACGCGGCGATCAGCTCGCGCCGCTGCTTCAGGCAAGCCGTACGGCGCTTGCGGTCGGCCTTGCCGAGCTTTGACGGGCGCGTGGCTTTCAGCAGTTTCTGGCACCGCTTGCTGAGGCGCTTTGTCGCCTGAGCCTCGGTGAGCGCGAGGGGGCTGCCAGAAGCTCGAGCGCTGCAACGCGTGGCCCGCCGTCTAGCGCCACCGAACCAGTCGCAGCGCTCGCCGGAGCGGCCAATAGCCCGCGCAGCGGACGCGTTATGAGCGGCCGGGCTGCGGTTCCGATCTCAAAGCCCATACCTCCACCCAGCACCGCGATCTGGCGCCCCGACGACGGCGCTGCTGCAGCGTGATGCGTGTGCCCGACCGGCGCCGCCGGTGCCGGCGCTGCGATCGCGCCTGCGACCAGCAGCGCGACGGAGGTTTGGCGTCCCAGCAAGCAGCGCATCCTGCATCAACATAAGGGTTGCCTAATCATCGTGCGTGGCGGGCCGCACGTCAGCGAGTGCGGCGTGGGGGGGCCCCCCCCCCCCCCCCCCCCCCCGCCCCGACGCCGAACACGGG
>JAEYAL010000280.1 GCA_023404805.1 Actinomycetes bacterium
GCCGTGTCGGCCGAGGACGTGCCGGACTTCGCCTCCGCCGGAGGGACGCCATGCCCGCCACGCGGCCCGTGGCGCAGCGCCGGCGGCACGGCGTCGGCGCGCTCCTCCCAGCGCTCCTCCATCACGACCGCGTCGAGCGGTGTGCGAGCCGACCAGCCCGCCGCCTCCAGGCCCGGGCGCACGGGGCGCTCATCGGGCCAGCCGACGCAGAGGTAGGCGACCGGCTCGACGCGCTGCGGCAGCCCGAGCAGCTCACGCAGGTCGTCGGGGTCGTAGAAGCTCACCCAGCCGACGCCGAGCCCCTCAGCGCGAGCGGCCAGCCAGAAGTTCTGCACGGCGCAGGAGGTCGAGTAGATGTCGGTCTCGGGGATCGTCCCGCGGCCGAGCACCTCGACGGCGTCGTCGCCGTGGTCGCAGCAGACGACCACGCCGAGCGGCGCCTCGACGACGCCCTCGATCTTCTGGTCGAGGAAGTGGCGGGCGCGCTCGTCGAACCGGTCGGCCTGGCGGATCCGCTCGCGCTGCGCGAGCTGGCGCACGGCGCTGCGCGTCTCGACCGAACGGACCAGCACGAAACGCCACGGCTGCATGAGGCCCACCGACGGCGCGCGGTGGGCCGACTCCAGCACCCGGCGCAGCACGTCTTCCGGCACCTCGTCCGGCCGGAACCGGCGGATGTCGCGGCGTTCGGCGATCACGCGGTGCACCGCCTCCAGCGCGTCGTCCTCAAAGCGCCAGCCGCGCGGATCGGCAGCGCGCGCCGACGCGCGCGAGGCGTCGAAGCCTTCCGGGGTGGCGGGGCGGGGCGTTTGCGGAGGGGTGGCCACCAGCAGACGGTACCGAGGGGGCAGGCCCGGAGGCGGTCGCGGCACCCGGACCTGGCGCCGCCCGGCCAAGGCATCGCTTAAGTTCCGGCTCGTGGAAGCTGTCGTCGCCTCGGCAAGCGGCTGGATCGATGAGGCGGTCCAGACCGGTGGGTACTACGCCCTGGCCGGTCTGATCCTCATCGAGAACCTGTTCCCGCCGATCCCGTCCGAAGTGATCCTGCCGCTCGCGGGGTACTACGTCGAACGCGGCGACATGCTGTTCGTCCCCGCGGTGATCGCGGCGACGATCGGCAGCGTCCTCGGCGCGCTCATCCTCTACTACGGCTCGGCCAAGGGCGGCCGCCCGCTGGTCGAGCGCCACGCCCACCGCGTGCACATGTCGATGGCCGATGTGGACCGCGCCCAGGCCTGGTTCGACCGCTACGGCCCATGGGTCGTCCTGTTCGGGCGGATGGTGCCAGGCGTGCGCAGCCTGGTCTCGATCCCGGCGGGCCTCGCGCACATGTCGGTCGTGCGGTTCACGCTGCTCACGACCTTGGGCTCGCTCGTCTGGAACACGCTGCTGATCGGCGCAGGCTGGGCGCTGGGCAGCGAGTGGGAGGCCGTTGGCGACATCATCGGCCCCGCCTCCAAGCCGATCGTCGGCGCCGTGATCTTGATCCTGCTCGGGCTGCTGTTCGTGCGCAACTGCCGCCGCCGGGCGGCCGAGCGCGTCGAAGACTTCATCGACGAGCACGAGCTGATCGAGGACCACAGCCAGGCCGACGAGCGCAGCACCGGCGACTGAGCCGCGGCGGCCCGCGGCCCGCCGCGCCGCTCCCGCTACGGTTCACCGGGCGTGAAGCGCCTCATCCTCATCCGGCACGGCTCCACCAGCGCCGTGCGCGGCGCGGCTTTCCCGGTCGACGAGCCGCTCGACCGCCAAGGCATCGAAGCCGCGCTGGCGCTGACCGGCTCGGCGGGCCGCGGGATCGCGCTGAGCGGACCGTCGCTGCGGGCTCGTGAAACCGCCGCGCTGCTCGGCCTCGACGCCGCCGTCGACCACGCGCTCGACGAATGCGACTTCGGCAGCTGGCGCGGCCGCTCGCTCGCCGACCTGCACGCCGAGGACCCCGACGCCGTCGGCCTGTGGCTCGGCCACCCCGATGCCGCCCCGCATGGCGGCGAGAGCCTCGTCGAGGTGCACCGGCGGGTGCACGACTGGCTCGACGCGCAGGCCCAAGGCGGCGGCCGCACGATCGCGATCACCAGCGGCGGCGTGATCAAGTCGGCGGTCGCCATCGCCCTCGACGCCCCGATCGACGCCACCTGGCAGATCGACGTGACCCCGTTGCACTACACCGAGCTGCACGCCCACGACGGACGCTGGTCGATCGCCTGCGTCAACGCGCCGCTGCAGCCGGTGAGCGAGAAGACCGCCGCTCACGCGCGAGCGCGAGCCGCGGCCGAAGCCGACCTCGACGACGCCAGCGGCGGGACGTCTGACGGCTCCGTCTTCAGCGACCCCGCCGAGGACACGGCGTGAGCGCCGCCGCAGCCGCGCTGCTGCTCGGCGCTGGCGCCGACCTCGCGCTCGGCGATCCGCAGAAGGGCCACCCGGTAGCAGCCTTCGGGACCGTCGTGCTGTGCGCCGAGGACCGCTGGTACGCCCCGTCGCGCGTGCGTGGCGTGGTCCTCGCGGTCAGCGCGGTCGGCGCCACGACCGCGGCCGTCGCTGCCGCCGATCGTGCGCTCGAAGGC
>JAEYAL010000137.1 GCA_023404805.1 Actinomycetes bacterium
TCCTCCCAGGCCGACCCCACCACCGGGTCTCCGATATCCCAGGGTTCCCCTGGCTCTGCGTCGGCGACCGGCCGTGGGGCGAAGCCGATGCTGGGCGACTGCGGCGGCGCGTCGGCCGCGTCGGCGCCGCGGGCCTGCTCGCCGAGGACCCAGGCGGGCGTCTTGGGGTCGGTGAGCTTGAGCGCGTGCGTGATCGCGGCCAGCACGGGCGGTGCCGTCGACAGTCCGCGCGCGGCAGCGACGAGCGCCACGTCGAGCGGCTGCTGCTCCAGGGCGTAGGACAGGTTCTCGACGAGGGCACCACGGAGGTTCGGCGGCGTGGCGCAATCCGCCCAGCCTGCGAAGCCGACGCGGTCTGGAGCGAGCGCCACGCTGTCGTCGCCGAGCACCACGACCCACGGCACGGTCCACGGGCCCAGCGCCTCGGCGGCGGTCGGTTCGTCGAGGTCGCCGATCACCAGCAGGTCGGCGGCGCGCGGCCCCGGCGCCTCCCAGGTTGGCCACCGGTGGGCGAGCTCGGCTTCAAGCTCGGGGTCGCCGAGGATCGCGATCCGCGGTGGCCGGTGCCAGATCGCCGCGGTGGTCCACCCCTCGTCGTCTTCACCGAGGTCGATGTAGGCGCTCGCCGCGCCGACGGCGGGGGCGAGCAGCAGCTCCACGTCCTCGCTCGTGGCCCCGTTGCCCGTCGGCCCGTACGACTGCGCCTCCAGGCGGAACTGCTCGAACGCGCGCGTGCGCAGCGCCCGCTCCCAGCGGTCGGACAGCTCGCGCGCGGTCGCGCCGCCGGGGGCGAACGCGGGAAAGTCCGGCGACCAGCGGATGCATTCAGCGCGCATCGCCACGTCCAGCGGGTCGCCGTCGGCGCCGCGGAACGCGTGCTGGTCCATGGCGGTGAGGACGCCCGCAGCGGCACGGGCGCGGGCCAGCTGGTCGATGTCTTCGTCAGCGGGCTCTGTGGGAGGTGCGGCCACAGCCATGCTGGCCGAACATAACTCCGTCTGCGCCAAAACGGAAGCCATTTGAATCTCGTGCTGACAGCACAAGACCCACCTGTCGCCGCGCCTCTTCTTAGTCAGCTGCGGACTGGCCGGGCATGGCCTGTGGTGCGCCGACGGCGTCGCGGTCGCCCGCCGCTACCAGGGCGGCTGGTCGTCGTACCAGCGTTTGAGCTGGCGGAAGGCGGTCCAGAAGGCGCGCTTGGCGTTCTCTTCATCGAGCGACTGGTGGATGTCGGGCACGACGATCGCTTCGCTCGCCGGCGTGAACCGCTGGATCTCGCCGGGGGCCCAGCGCAGCGGGCGGGCGAGAGGCACGTCGAGGGCGTTGAGGGCGCCGAGGGCGCGTTCGCCGAGCACGATCACGACGCGCGGCTGGACGATCGCGATCTCGCGGATCAGGAGTTTGGAGAGCGGCGTGTCGGTGTGCTGGTCGTCGACCTTGGGGCACTTGACGATCAGCGTGCCGTAGATCGTCGTGGGGTCGATCTCCAGGCGCTTGAGCGACGCGAGGATCGCGGCGCCCGCGCGGCCGTAGAAGGCGACGCCCTCCTGCATCTCGGCCTCTGACGGCTCGTAGCCGATCAACATGATGTCGGCCTGCGGATGTCCGGAGGACAGCACCGGCGCGCGGTTGCTGGCCTGGCACGAGGAGCATTCGCGCACCTCGCGCTCGACCTCGCCGAGCTCCCTGATGGCCCGCTCCAGGTACTTCTCCCGGATCTCATCGTCCGCAATGCGCACGGCGTGGGTTTCGACCCGGCGCTCTGGCAGCCTGCGGGTGCAGCGGCGGTTGCGCGGCGCACGAGTTCGTGCGAAGCGTCCAGGCAGGCAGGTAACTGGGCAAAAGCGCCGACTTCGCAGGCGAATCCCGTTCGCGCCCAGAGGACCGTTCATCTGGCAACGGCCGCCGCCGGTCTGTCACTCTCGGCGAATGTTCCCGTTGCGGCCTGCTTCACAGAGGCGGACGATCCTTCGATGAACGCCCTTGTGGTGCATCGGCTGGCGGCTTCGCCTGCCACGCAGAGCCCGGTTGGCCCGGGCCGCCCTGCAGGGGTTGTCGGCGCTGCGCGCCGCGCCTCGGCCCACGGGCCGTTCGCGGATGGAGCGCCCTCGACTGGCGGAGCCTTCACGCGCGCGGGAGCCACGGCATGGTGAGCGCCGCGCCTGCCCCGATCCTGCGGCGCCTCTCGCGGCAGGAGCTCGCGCTGAACCGCAAGGTCTGGTCGATCCAGGGCGGCGTCTATGCGCTGTTCGCGGCGGTCACGCTCGTGGCCGCGGTGGCGATGCCCGATGCACCAGCGGAGCGCGCGGTGGCGTTCGGCCTCGGCCTCGCCGTCGTCGCTGCGCTCCATCTGATGATGCGGCCGCCAGCGATCGGGACGATCGAGAACCACCTCGTCATCGCCGCGACCTACGTGTTGCCCGCGCTGGCGTTCGTGAGCATCCAGCCGGCGGGCATCGCGGCCGTCGGCGGTGCGACGTTCATCGCGCCCCTCGCCGCGGTCCGCCTGCAGAGCCGTTTTGAGATCGCCGCGCACATGGCGGTCATGGGGGCGATCTTCTTCGGCATCGCCTTGAGCGGCGTGCTGTTCGATGTCGTCGACCAGACCACCACCATCGCCTTGCTCTTGCTCATCGCCGGGAACTGGGTCCAGGCCTTCTCGTGCCTGTCCGTCTTCGAGGCCGCCGAGGCCCAGGGCGAGGAGCTCGAGCGTCTGGTGCGCCGCGACCCCGTCACTGGTCTCGGCAACCGGCGCCTGCTCGACGAGCTGCTCGTCGACGAGGTCGAGAAGCACCGCAGCGACCGCGAGGCCATCAGCATCGTCCTGCTCGACCTGGAAGGCCTCGACGCGTTCGTGCAGCGCGAGGGTATGTCGGCGACGCACGACCTCCTCGGCCGCGTTTCGCGCGGCCTCGTCGAAGCGCTCCCCAAGGGCGCCGTCGTGACCCGCCCCGCCGACGACGAGTTCTGCGTCGTGCTGCCGGAGACATCCGCCGCGCAGGCGCTGCCGTCGGTCAACGCCATCGGCGCCGTGATGGCGGGGCTCGACCTGCAGGGCTGGGGGCTGAAGTCGGCGACCGGCGTCGCGACCTGGCCCGACGATGCGACCGACGGGCCCGTCCTGCTCCACGTGGCCGCCGAGCGGCTGCGGGCCGC
>JAEYAL010000372.1 GCA_023404805.1 Actinomycetes bacterium
ACACCGGCGCCAGCCCCGCCGCGCACCACACCGGCGCCAGCGCCCCGCCCGACCCGGCCGCTCGGCGCGCCGCCATCGCGACCATCGCGGTCGCCTCGATCGCCGTCTTCATGACGGCGCTCGACAACCTGATCGTGGGCGTGGCGCTGCCATCGATCCGGCTCGCGCTCGGCGGCTCGATGGAGTCGCTCGAGTGGACCGTCAACGCCTACACGATGTCGTTCGCCGTCTCGATGATCGCCATGGCGGCGCTGGGCGACCGCTTCGGCCGGCGCCGCGTGTTCGTCAGCGGCATCGCGGTGTTCACGGCAGCCAGCGCGGCTGCGGCGCTCGCGTCCTCGGTCGAGATGCTCGTCGCCGCCCGCGCGATCCAAGGCCTCGGCGCCGCGGCGATCATGCCGCTCTCGCTCACGCTGATCTCGGGGGCTGTCCCGCCGGAGAAGCGCTCGGCCGCGATCGGCATCTGGGGCGGCGTGAGCGGTCTCGGCGTCGCGCTCGGGCCGGCGCTCGGCGGCGCGGTGGTCGAGGGCATCAGCTGGGAGTGGATCTTCTGGCTGAACGTGCCCGTCGGCATCGTGCTCGTGCCGCTCGCGCTCAAGTTCGTCGGTGAGTCGAAGGGCCCGGAATCGCGCCTCGACCTGCCCGGCCTCGCGCTCGCCGCGGGCGGACTCTTCCTGCTGACGTTCGGCGTCGTCCGCGCCCCGGCGCTCGGCTGGGACTCGGCCACGGTCGCCGGCAGCCTGCTGACCGCTGCCGCGCTGCTGGCAGGCTTCATCGCCTGGGAGCGGGTCGCGCCGGCGCCGATGCTGCCGCTGCGCTTCTTCAAGAGCCGGGCGTTCACCGGTACCAACGTGCTGTCGGTCGCGATGTTCTTCGGGATCTTCGGCGCGATCTTCCTGCTCAGCCAGTTCTTCCAGGTGGTGCAGGGCCGCGGCCCGTTTGAGGCCGGCGCCATGACGCTGCCGTGGACCGCAATGCCGATGTTCGTCGCCCCGATCGCCGGCGCGGTGCTCTACCCGCGCTTCGGCGGCCGCGCCGTGATGACCGTCGGACTCACTCTGCAGGCGCTCGCGCTCGCGTACCTCTGGCAGATCCTCAGCGCCGACACCTCGTACCTCGCGCTCGTCCCCGGCTTCATGGCCGCGGGCACCGGCATGGCGCTGGTGTTCTCGCCATCGGCGTCGATGATCCTCGACGCGGTCCGGCCCGAGGAGGCCGGCCAGGCCTCCGGCGCGGCGTCGACGCTGCGTGAGGTCGGCGGCGTGCTCGGCGTCGCGGTGATGGCGACGGTGTTCCAGTCGAACGGCTCCTACGCGAGCCCGCAGGCCTACACCGATGGCGTGAGCGCCGCGCTCCCCGTAGCCGTCGGCGTGCTCGCGCTCGGCGCGGTCGCCGCAGTGCTGCTGCCGAGCAAACGCGCGCTGGCCGCGCAGGCGGCCGCCGCAGCCGACCACGACGCGCCCGATGCCTCGGCCTCGGCCGACGCCGATGCGGCGCCAGCGCAATCCGCGCCGGTCGCCATCGGCGCCTGACCCGCCGAGCGGCGTTTGGCGCGCCGGCCCCTGCAAGTTTGCAGCGGGGGTCTGCATATGTGCAGAGGTGAACGCGCCAACGCGGCGGTTGGCGCGTCGGCCCCTGCAGGTTCGCAGCGGAGGTCTGCATATGTGCAGGGGTGAACGCGCCAGGGCGGCGTTTGGCGCGGAGTCGGGAGTAGCGGCGACGGTTCGCGGTTGGGAAATCCGGCGGCGGGTCGGTACGGTCGCGCGATGCGCATGTGTCCCCATGTCGTCGCCGCCCGACGCGCCGTGGCGCCGCGGCTCGCCCGGGTCGCTGCAGCCGTCGGCACCGCAACGCTGCTCGCCGCGCCCGCCGGCGCCACTGCGGCGCCAGCGCCCCAGGCCTGCGCCGGCGCCGGACCGGTCTCCACGTTCCTGCGCGACGGCCTATGGCTGGAGAGCTCGATCTTCGATGGGGCGGGGCGTTTCGTCTACACGGACACCCTCACCGGCAAGATCACCGCGCTTGATTCGCCGACCGCGCCGCGGCGCCGTCTCGGACGCGTGCTGCTCCCCGGCGGAATGGCGCGGACGCCCGACGGCCGCCTCGCGCTCGCGTCCGGCAACACGTGGTCGCGCGTCGTCGGCGGCGGAGCCGTCTATCTGCTCGACCCGGCGACGGGCGGCAAGCAGAGAATCGCGTCGCAGTTGGTCGGCGCCAACGGGCTCGCCCGCGCAGACGACGGGACGATCTACACCTCCGACGAGTACGGCGCCCCGATCGACCGCATCAGCCCCGCTGGGACCGTCGAGATCGGCTGGTGGAAGGGCCGCGGCGGGGCGAACGGCCTCGCGCTCACGCCCGACGGCCTGACGCTCTACGCGAACCTGACGCTGGCGGGCCGCATCGTCGCGATCGACACAGCGACTGGAGCGAACCGCACCGTCTACCGCGTGCCCGGCTCGTCGACGCTGCCGGACGGCCTCGCGCTCGACCGCGCCGGCCTGCTCTACGTGACGCTCTACGGCGCCGGGCAGGTGATCCGCGTCGACCCGCAGACCGGCGCGGGCTGCCGCCTCGCCAGCGGGCTGACGCTGCCGACCTCGGTGGCGATCCCGCCCGCGTCGAGCCCGTTCGACGCCGGCAGCATCTACGTCACGACGTGGGGCGCGGTGAAACGCATCCCGGCGGCGGTCCCGGCCCCCGCTACGCCCTAGCCCGCCGCGGCCCAGGCGTGCCCTTGTCACGGTCGCAACTCTCGGCGGCACATAGTGTTGCGACCGTTGTGACCTACCCACGTCGCCTGTCCTCCTCCGCGCAGACCGCCGGCGCCGCGCGCGCCGGCAC
>JAEYAL010000061.1 GCA_023404805.1 Actinomycetes bacterium
CGGTAAGGGTGTCCGAACGAGGGACCCCGCTCCCTCCCCGGCCGGAACCCACCAACAAGCGCCCAACAACGCAGAAGGCCCGGCCAAAGCCGAGCCTTCCACAAGAGTGCCCCCCGAAGGAATCGAACCTTCAACCTTCGGATTAAGAGTCCGCTGCTCTAACCAATTGAGCTAGAGGGGCTTGGGTTGCCTGCGCCGGAGCGCGGCCCGCGCTGCGAGGAAGCGGCGCGGCGGCGAATAGTAGCGGGCCCGGGCCGGTTCGCGCGTCGCGACCGGCCCGGGCGCCGCCGTCAGCCGTTTATTGGAGCGTCGGCAGCGTCGGGAGGCTCGGCGTGGTGGAGCCGGACTCGCCGCCGCCCGCCTTCTCCTGGGCCTTCGCGAGGGCTTCCTGCTGCTTCTTGATGCTCTTCTCGATGGTGTCGAGCTGCTCGGCGATGGCGTCGCGGCGGGTCTTGCTGGTCGCAAGCGCGAGCGCGCGGGCGCGGGCTTCCTTGGCCTTGTCGGCGTTGCCGCTGGCGAGCGAGTACACGGCGAGCTGCGCGTAGAGGCCGGAGCTCGGCTTGCGGGTCACGAGGACGGCTTCGAGGGCGCGGGCGGCCTTGTCGTACTTCGAGACGCCGGGGAGGGCGTAGAAGCTCGAGAACTGGATCGCGGCGCTGGCGTCTGGCTTGGCCGGGCCGAGGGCGAGGTACTTGGTCCAGGCGCTGTCGGCGGCGTCGATGTAGGCCTGGCCGCCGTCTTCGATGACCTGGCCGTTGGCGTCGATCCCGGACTGCGTCGCGATCTGCAGGCGCGCCTTGGCGAGCTTGGCGGCGGCGGCTTCGTCCTTCGGGCTCGCCGCGAGGATCTTCTCGGCGGCTTCTGCGTTCTTCTGCGCGGTCTTGTCGACGCTGGTCTCCTTGCCGGTGAAGATGTCGGCGATGCCGCCGCCGTTGGTGGCGCCGCCGATGCCGAACAGGACGAGGCCGCCACCCATGAGGAGCGCGAGGAACGCGAACGTGACCTGCACGAAGCGGCGCCGGCTTGGACTCTGGGTATCGAAAAGCATTTGGGGGGTTACCTAGGGAAGAGCAGGAGGTGAGTCGTCGTCGTCAAACGGCAATGGGGCGTAGTCAGTCGCAAGAGCGCTGAGTGCCTGCTCATCCGACGGCGGCTCGAGGGGGCGGTACCGCTCAAGCCACGAGGCGGCAATGATACTCAGCTCGTAGAGCAGGACGAGCGGGGTCATCGCCAGGAGCATGGTGCCGGGATCCGGTGTCGGGGTGAGGACAGCGGCCAGGATCGCGAAGATCACGATCGCGTAGCGGCGGCCTGAGCGCAGCTGCGGAACGCTCACGATGCCGGAGCGGTTGACGGCGAGGATCCCGACGGGGAGCTGGAACATCAGCCCGACGCCGATGAGGAACGTGGTCACGAAGCTCACGGCTTCGCGTCCTTGGACCTGGATGTCGAACTCGTTGTCGTTGAAGTTCAGGAGGAAGTTCGACGCCTGCGGGAGCACGAGGTAGTACGAGAACGCGACGCCCGCGACGAAGAGGAACGGGACCATCACCATCAGCGGGAGCGCGACCTGCCGCTCGCGCGGCGTGAACGCCGGGATGATGAACGCGTACATCTGGTAGAGCAGGAACGGCAGCGAGAGCAGCAGCGCCGCGTACAGCGACGAGCGGATCGTGACGAGGAACGGCTCCGTCACGCCGAGGGTGACCGGGCGGTTGTCGATCGCCGGGGCGTCGAGGCTCAGCTTGTCGAGGACCTGCTCGCGCTTGTCGATCTTCGCCTGGAGCGCCGCGATGGTGCGGCGCAGCTCGGTGTCGGCGGCCAGCGGCTTGCTCGCGCGCAGCGCGCCGACGGCGTCGCTGAGGTCGCTGCTGTCGGCACGCAGCGCCGCGATCGCGCGGGAGACGTTCTGCTGGAACGCGTACTGGACTTCGTCGGAGTCGAGCTTCTTGTCTTCGCGCGTCTTGTTCACCGAGAGCGCGTCGTCGATCGGCTTCGTGATGAAGCCCAGCACGCGGTCGCTCTGCCAGAAGGTGACGGCGAAGACGATGGTCACGAAGACCAGTGAGGCGAAGAGCCGGTTGCGGAGTTCGTCGAGGTGGTCGACGAGCGTCAGCTGCTCCTCATGCCCGATCGGGGCGATGCGGCGCGCCATCGGGTGGCGCTAGCCGGCGTCGCTGGGCGGCTGGCGCTCCGACGGGATCCCGGGCGCCTGCTCTTCGGGCGTCGGCTGCGACGTCGGCTGCACGGGCGAGTCGCGGCGCGGCTCAAGCTGCGCTGCGGTGCTGGTGCTGTCCTTGGCGTCGTCCTTGCCGGTGACGGAGTCCTTGAACTCGCGCATGCCACCGCCCAGGCTCTTCCCGAGCTCCGGCAGCCGCTTGGCTCCGAAGAGCAGCAGCAGGATCACAAGGATGATGATCAGTTCTGTGGGGCCGAGCGGCATGGTCCAGGGAGCATAGATCCCAGACATGAACAGATGCGGCGGGCCGATTGCACCGGCTCCCGGTCGATGCAGATGCGCCGGCTCTGATCGTGTGAAGGGAGGATGAAGAGGCTCGGTTTGAGGCCCGTATGGCCCTAGATCTCGGGCTTTTTCAACTCTTTAGGGGGGACACGTTCGATCAAGCGTCCGGGGGCCGCTTCAAGCGCAGAGAGGTGGGGACCGACTGTTGGGCTGTCACGGAAGACGAAACCACAATGGCCCAGCAGACTCCCCGCACTCAGATCATCAAGCGCGTCACGCTTCCTTCAGGCAAGGAAGTCGACGTCATCAGCTTCGTCGGCGAGGCAGCAGCGCAGGCGGCGATCATGCCGGCCTCGCGCAATGCCCCCCTGGCTTGCTGCCCCAATTGTGGGCACGACCGCGTCCAGCCGACCGGCTGGAGCGAAGTCGGTAGCTCGCACTGGCACGTCAACCTTCGCTGCCCGGACTGCGAGGAGCGCCGCGAGGCGATCTTCGGTCAGGACGAGCTCGACGAGTTCGACGTCGCCCTCGACGAAGGCACTCGCGCCGTCGCCGCAGACCTCGACCTCCTCGCCCGCGCGAACATGGCCGACGACATCGACCGCTTCACGAAGGCGCTCGAAGGCGGCCACATCATGCCCGAGGACTTTTAAGACTTCTCCCCCCTTTCCACACGTCCCCCTCCGTGGGGATCTCGGCCGCGCGGTTTCTCTCTCTCCCGCATCACGGCCACCAACACGGCTTACGCCAGGCACCAGAGCGGGGTGCCTGGCGTTTGTCGTTCAAAGACCACCCCAGGTCGGGTCGGGGGCGCCCCTCCCCAGGCGGATCGGCGTCGCGCTGTACGGGCTTCGCCCCCTGGGCGAAACCGGGCTGCGCGATCGCAGCCAGGGGAGG
>JAEYAL010000072.1 GCA_023404805.1 Actinomycetes bacterium
GCCGGGCGCCGCGTGGTCGGCGGGCGTTCCGCGGCGAGAGCGCCGCGGGCTGCGGCGACTTGGCTGGTTGCGGCAGTGGGCTTGGGGGCGCTGCGGGATCGGCGGGCGGTCCGCGGCGAGGGCGCCGCGGATGTCGGCGACTTGGCGGTTGGCGGCGGTGGGCTTGGGGCGCCGCGTGGTTAGCGGGCGGGCGGCGTCGTTGAGTCAAGTTGGCGGCGTTTCGGCGGGTTCTCGGAACATCTGCCCCTCTATACCGGGGCAGAGGTTCTGAGAACGGCGTGGGAGCGGGCATTCAGGCGCTGTCGTGTTTGAACGCCCGGGCGTGCGGCCGTCGGCGCGCCATGGCGCACACGCTGCCCCGCGTGGCGGACTCCCGAGGTTTGGCGTCGTCCAACGACCTCGAATGACGGGAGTTCGCGCCGGCCCGCCGGCCGCGCCGCCGGCGAAGTCCCGCCGCCGCCAAATGCCCAGTCGCCGTAACGCGCACCGCCCTCGGTGCGGATGGCCCGCCGGCCCCGCCGCCGGCCAAGTCCCGCCGCCGCCAACAGCCCAGTCGCCGTAACGCGCACCGCCCTCGGTGCGAACGGCCCGCCGGCACCACAGCCCGCCAAGTCTCACCGCCGCCAAATGCTCGGTCGCCCACGACGCAGTCGCCAGCGGCGCAGGCGCCGCTTCGCGCTAGCGGCCTGACAGGTAGCGCTCCGCCAGCTCGCACGCGCCCGCGGTGAAGTTCGAGCCGAGGGCGGCAGCATCCGGAGCGGTGTCGTGGTGCTCGGCGGCCCATCCGACGAGGGTCAATCGCCGGAGCATCACGAAGGTCGGCAGCTGGGCTTCCGCGGCGGCGGAGAGGCCGCGGACCGTGCGGTAGCCGACAGCCCAGGCGCCCGCGAGCGCGTCGACGCGGGGGTCGTCCTCCATGAAGGAGACGGCGGCACCGAAGTCGTACATGAACCAGCCGGGGCCGCAGTCGTCGAAGTCGATGATGCGCACGACCTCGCGGCCGTCCTTGCGGCCGAGCAGGACGTTCGCGAGGCGCAGATCGGCGTGGATCAGGCCGTAGTCGCCGGGACCGGCCGGGAACGTCGCGAGGTCGCGGCGCAGCGCGAGTTCAGTGGCTTCGAGCAGCGCTCGCTCCTCTGGCCCGAGCCCGGCTCCGTCGCGCCACGAGCCGAGCGCGGGGCGCTGGCCGAGCAGCCGCTCCGCGTTCCATTGGCGGCGGCAGAACCCGGGCGGGAGCGTCCACCGTTCGGCGTGGTCGTGCAGGCGCGCCGTCGCCGCGCCGAGCAGTTCGAACGCGGGCGAGAGGTCGCCGCTCGCATCGGCTGGCTCGCCGTCGAGCCAGCCGGTCACCGTCACGAGCCGCTCGCCGTCGAGCGTGTCGACGCGGGCGACGCGGTCGCCGTCGATGGTCGCGATGGGCGGCGCCACGTCGACGCAGCGGGCCTGCGCGAGCGCGTCGAGCCAGAGCAACTCGCTCTTGATCTGCGGCACGTCGTGCTGATCAGCGCGGTGCAGCCGCAGCGCGGCCCGCTCGTTGGTCGCCGGGTCCTCGATGCGGAAGGTGACCTTGCCCGAGAGGCTCACCACGTCGAGCGTCGCACGCGGCGAGAAGTCGAACTGCTTGAGGGCTTCGCGCGCGATGTGGAGGGAGTCCTCGACCAGCGTGCCGACTGCGGTGCTCACGCGGCGGCCAGCTCGTCGAGGGCCTGCGGCGATTCCGGCAGGATCTGCCCGCCATCCACCGCGACGGACTGCCCGGTCACGTACGCCGCCTCGTCCGTCGCGAAGAACACGGCGACGGCGCCGATGTCGGCGGGCGTGCCGAGCTTGCCCGCGGGGATCACCGCAGCGGTGCTGGCGATGTACTCCTCGCCCATCTGCTCCATGCCCTCGGTGAGGATGTTCCCCGGCAGGACCGCGTTGACGGTGATCCCGCGCGGCGCCAGCTCGATCGCCGCCGTGCGCATGTAGCCGAGCTGCGCGGCCTTCGTCGCGCCGTAGTGGGCCCAGCCGGGATAGCCGGTGACGGGCCCGGTGATCGACGACGTGAGGATCACCCGGCCGCGGCCGCTCTCGGTGAGCGCCGGGATCGCCGCGGTCACCACGAGCATCGTGCCGCGCACGTTCACGTTGAAGATGTGGTCGACATCGGCGCCGGTCATGTCGGCCATGGCGGTCTGCGGAAAGATCCCGGCGTTGGCGCAGACCACGTCGAGACCGTCGAGCAGCCCCACCGCCTCCTCGACGATCCGCGCGCAGTCCGAGACCTCGCCCACATCGCCGGCGACGAACCGCACGGGCGGAGCGTCCGCCGCCGCGAGCGCGGTGAGCTCGGCCGCCGCAGCCGCGCCGGCGGCGGCATCGCGGCCGCTGACGACCACGGCGCAGCCCGCCTGCGCAAACGATGCGGCGATGCCTTTGCCGATACCACGCGTGCCGCCGGTGACGAGCACGCGGCGTCCGGTCAGTGGGCTGAACATGGTGGCTCCGTGGTGAAGGTCGGACGTGTGGTGATCCGAGCCTGGCGAGAGAGCGCGCCGCAGCATCCCGGGGACCAGACGGCAGGTGCTGCCGAACCGGGTCGCTTGTGACTCCAGTCGAGCGTAGGCAGCGAAAACGCCCGCGCCGTCGAAAGATCCGGAAGGGGTTTTGTCCGAGCGGCCAAAGCTGTACCTGCGTCCAAGGAGGGCTCGGTCTCGCGCAGGTTTCACGGTTCCGCCGGTATCCGAGTAGGATGCCGACGGTTTCTCAACCACCGTTCCAGAACCGAAAGAACCCATCGTGTCCCGCCTTGCCCTCGTGGCCGCCACCGCTGTGGCCACGCTCGCCGCCGCCAGCCCGGCCGCGGCGATCGACCCCGCCACCCCCGCGACGCCTGCGTCGACCACGCTGCCCGGCACGACCCGTGTCGTCGACGAGTGGAAGCTCGTCGGCCGCGGGAACCCGAGCGCCGTGCAGGTGGCGCCGCGCTGGGTGATCGGCTCCGAGCACGCGCCGATGGCTGCAGGCTCCACGTTCACCAACGGCTACGGCGCCGCGGTCGTCCAGTCGACCGTCGTCCCGGCGTGCGGCCGCAGCTGCTTCGGCACCGACCTCTCCCTGAGCCTGCTCTCCACGCCGATCAACGCGCCGGCGTACCCGCAGCTGCTTGGCGAGAACGTCGGCGGCAACACGGCCGCGCTGCCCGGCTCGGTGCTGAGCGCCGGCTACGGCAAGACGGACGGCCCGGCCGCCAGCGTCGGCTGGACCAAGCCGGACGGCTCTGCCGTCGCCGGCCAGGCGATCGCGCCGGGCACCTGGGGCGGCGACAGCGGCGGCGCGTCGTTCTGGTACCCGACCCCGGTCGGCGCACCGGTGCTCGCGAGCATCCTCATCAACTTCGGCGGGCTCGACCTCGCCTTCCAGCAGAACCTGGTCGACACCGATGCCGGCGAGGGCATCCTCGCGCGCACGTGGCTGCAGCGTGAGCTGGCCAAGCAGCCGTCGGCCACCCCGCCGACCTTCGTCAACGCTGCGGGCGCCGTGAACCCGGCCGTCGCCGGCCGGCCGGACCCGGCCCGGGGCACGTGGCTTGAGACCCCGGGCGCGAGCTCGGTCCGCGTCACTTGGAGCAACGCCGCCTTCGGTGCCGCGCGCACGGGCTACAAGGTCTACGTGAACGGCACGCTCAAGACGACGCTCGGCGCCAGCGCGACGACGGTGAAGCTCACCGGCCTCTCGTGGCTGACGAACTACACGGTGCGCGTGGTCGCCACCGGCCCCTCGGGCGACGCGCAGCCGTCGCTGACGCTCGGCGACACGGTCTCCTTCAGGACGCGCTGGCTGTTCTAGCGCGCCCGGCGCTGCGCCAACCCGGACCGGGATCTGCGGGATGGGCCTGCGGATCGCGGCCCGGGCCGCGGGCGGGGCGAAACGTCGCGCCGCCCTTTTGGCCATCTGGACAACGAGGCGGGTGCCGGGCCTCCATACGCTGGCCCAGCACCGACCACCGACCAGTGCAGGTTCCCGCCGCCATGGCCCGTTTCACCCCCGCCACCACCGTCGCGATGCCGACGCGCAAGACGCCCACGCCGGCGTTGATGCCCAGCGCCGACTCCGCCGCCGCGAAAGCTGCCCGGCTCACGGGCCACGGCAAGCCGCTCGGCGGCCTGCCGGTCTTCGGCGACCGCCGCGCTCCGGCGCGCCGCGCAGACTTCAGAACGCCGCCGCGCTAGAACTCACGCATGAGCGAGATCTCTCGGGAGCGCTACGCGGCGCTCTACGGCCCCACGGCCGGCGACCGCGTGCGCCTAGCCGACACCGACCTCTTCATCGAGATCGAGGAAGACCGCTCGTTCGGCGGTGAGGAGGCCGTGTTCGGCGGCGGCAAGGTGATCCGCGAGTCGATGGGCCAATCCACGGCGATGCGCGCCGACGGCACCCCGGACATGGTCATCACGGGCGCGATCGTGCTCGACCACTGGGGCGTCATCAAGGCCGACGTCGGCATCCGCGAAGGCCGGATCGTCGCACTCGGCAAGGCCGGCAACCCGGACACGATGGATGGCGTCCACCCGGACCTCGTGATCGGCCCCTCGACCGAGATCCTCGCGGGCAACGGCAAGATCCTCACGGCGGGGACGATCGACTGCCACGTGCACCTGATCTGCCCGCAGGTGATCGAAGAGGGCCTGGCCGCGGGCACCACGACGATCATCGGCGGCGGCACCGGCCCCGCCCACGGCACGCTCGCCACGACGGTGACGCCCGGCGCCTGGAACCTCCAGATGATGTTCACGGCGCTGGAGCAGTACCCGATCAACGTGATGCTGCTCGGCAAGGGCAACACCGCCTCCGAGGAGGCGATGTGGGAGCAGCTGCGCGCGGGCGCCGGCGGCTTCAAACTCCACGAGGACTGGGGCACGACGCCCGCGGTGATCGACCGCTGCCTCAACGTCTGCGACCAGTCCGGGATGCAGGCGTCGATCCACACCGACACGCTCAACGAGGCGGGCTTCGTCGAGGACACGCTCGCGGCGATCGGCGGCCGGTCGATCCACACGTACCACACGGAGGGCGCGGGCGGAGGCCATGCGCCGGACATCATCACGGTCGCCAGCTACGGCCACATCATGCCGTCGTCGACCAATCCGACCCGGCCGCACACGGTGAACACGATCGACGAGCACCTCGACATGCTCATCGTCTGCCACCACCTCAACCCGTCGGTGCCGGAGGACCTCGCGTTCGCCGAGTCGCGGATCCGCCCGTCGACGATCGCCGCCGAGGACCACCTCCACGACCTCGGCGCCATCTCGATGATCGGCTCGGACTCCCAGGCGATGGGGCGCGTAGGCGAGGTCGTGTCGCGCACCTGGCAGACCGCGCACGTGATGAAGAAGGCCCGCGGGGCGTTGCCCGGCGACGGCCCGGCCGACAACCACCGCGCCCGCCGCTACATCGCCAAGTACACGATCTGCCCGGCGGTCGCGCACGGCCTGGAGCGCGAGATCGGCTCGATCGAGACGGGCAAGCTCGCCGACCTCGTCCTGTGGGACCCGGCGTTCTTCGGCGTCAAGCCAGAACTCGTGATCAAGCAGGGCGCGATCGTGTCGGCCGCGATGGGCGACGCGAACGCGTCGATCCCGACGCCTCAGCCGATCATGCAGCGGCCGATGTTCGGGTCCGCCGGGACGCTCGCCGGCAGCCTCGGGCTGAACTTCGTGGGACAGGCCGCGATCGACGACGGGCTGCCGGAGCGGCTCGGGCTCAGCCGCCCGTTCGTCGTCGCGGAGAACGTGCGCCAGCGCGGCAAGGCCGACATGCCCGAGAACACGGCCACGCCGGCGATCTCGGTCGACCCGGACACGTTCACCGTGGCGATCGACGGCGACGTCGTCGAGCAGGCCCCCGTCGCCGAGCTGCCGATGGCCCAGAAGTATTTCCTCTTCTAGCCAGCTGCCGCACCCGCCCCGCCGCCATGCCCACCCATTCGACCCTCAGCTCGTCCCTGCTGCTGCTCGCCGACGGCCGCCTCCCGGCCGGCGGGCACGCCCACTCCGGCGGGCTCGAGCAGGCGGTCGAGCAGGGCGACGTGACCGACATCCCGACGCTCGAGGCGTTCCTGCACGGGCTGCTGCGCACAACCGCCGAGACGGGGATCTGCGTCGCGGCCGCCGCCTGCGCGGCTCGCCACACGCTGCATGACGCGCGCCTGATCGAGCTCGACGCCGAGGAGTCGGCGCGCACGCCGAGCGCGGCGCTGCGGCAGGCGTCGCGCGCCCAAGGCCGGCAG
>JAEYAL010000084.1 GCA_023404805.1 Actinomycetes bacterium
CCGCTGCGCCGGACCGGTGGCGGCGGGAACGGCGATGGCGACGGTGAGGGCCCGCTGCGGCCGCCGCTCTCTCCGCGCGCCCGGCAGATCGCGTGGATCGTCCTCGGCGTCACGCTGCTGCTGATCGCGATCTTCCTGCGGCCGCTGCTGCACACCCCGCTGATGTGGATCTGGCGCGCACCGCTGCCGTGGATCGCCGCCATCGTCGTGCTCGCGATCGGCCGCCTGGTCGGAAACCGGCAGCGGCTCACCGTCGCCGACCTCCAAGCCGGCCGCTATCCGGGCCGCGGCGTCTGGGCGAGCTCGTTCGCGATCGCCGGCCTCGTGTTCTTCGTGCTGCAGGCCGTGAACCCGCTGCTCGTGCAGCGCAGCATGGCCACGCACAGCGAGTTCGTCCCGGTCGACCAGCTCCCCGACACCGGCGTCGTGCGGCTCGTGCCGCGCGAGGTCGCCGAGCGCGTGCTCACCGGCAGCTTCAACTCCTCGACCGAGCGCCTCGACGAGCCGCGCGTGGTGAACACGGCCGATGGCCTGCAGTGGTCGTCGATCCGCACGCCCGAAGGCCTGGTGCGCCGCTACACGAAGAAGGGCGGCGGCCTGATGCTGCAGAACGCCCAGAGCCTCTCGCGCAAGTTCGACCAGGTCAACGCCGAGTTCCGCTACGCGCCGGGCCTCGCGATCTTCGACGCGCTCACCTGGCAGCTCCGCGAGCGGCGGCTGCTCGTCGACCTCGCCGACCCGGTCGGCATCCTCGACGAGAACGGCGACCCGCTGATCCTGGTGCCGTTTATCAAGTACACGGGATTCCCGATCCGCCGGCCGACGCTCGGCGGCGCGTTCCTCGTGCACCCGGGGCCCGAAGGCAAGATCGAGGAGCTCAGCCCAGAGGAAGCCGCGAAGCGGCCCGTCATCGCCAACAGCGGCCGGCTCTACCCCGACACGCTCGCCCGCCGCGTCCATGACTCCTATGCGCTGCGCGGCGGCATCTGGAACTTCCTGTTCCTGCACAACAACCAGACCAAGATCGTCGACACCGAGCTGAACCGCCAGCCGTACCTCCTGCAGGGGCCGAGCGGACGCAACTTCTGGGTGTCCGTCGCCGAGCCGTACGGTAAGGCCGCAGCGACCAATGCCGTGTTCGTGACCGACTCGACGACCGGTGTCACGTCGATCTGGAAGGTCCCGGGGACCGAAGGCCTCACCGGCAACGCACGCGCCGTGCGTGTCACGCAGTCGGTCGCGATCCCGGGCGTCACGTTCCGCACGAGCGATCCGCGTCTCGGCGCGTCGGGCAGCCACCGCGCCGTCGAGCCGCGCCCGGTCTTCGTGAAGGGCGAGCTCTACTTCGTCGTCTCGGTGATCCCGGACAACGCCGAGAGCGTCACCAAGACGGTGATCATCGATGCGACGAACAACACGTCGGTCGGCGTGTTCGACACGAATGAGCGCGGTCTGCGCGACACGCTGAACTTCCTCAAGAACGGCCCGGCGGCCGCTGCCGCTGACGATGACGCCGGCGGAGACGCGGACCAGCCCGCCGCGACGACGCCCGCCGGCACGACGCCAGACGCGCCCGCCAAGCAAGGCGGCGGGCGTCCGAGCGAGGAAGAGCTGCGGCGCCGCGTCGACGAGGCCATCGAGCGCCAGTCGCAGGTCCTCGAAGACCTCCGCGACCTGCGCACCGACCTGGGCGGCACGACGCCGTGACCGAGCACGGCCCCGAGGGCACCGGCCCCTCCGACCCGGCCAAGCCGGGCGTCGGCGGGTCCGAGCCGCACCACCTGCGCGAGGAGCTCGCCGAGGAGTTCTCGGAAGTGCTCCACGACGAGCGCGACGAGCATGTACCGGGCGCTGAGATCTCGCATGTCGCCGAGCAGATGACGGGCACCGAGCGGCCGATGCTGCTCGAGGTGATGGGCGGCCCGCTCGGCATGGCCGAGTCGTCGATCCCGTCGCTGGCGTTCGTGATCGCCGTGACCGCCGGCGCCACCATCGAGCGCGCCGCGATCATCGCGGTCGGCATCGCGCTCGTGCTGGGTGTCGCCCGCGCCGTCCGCCGCCAGACGATCCAGTTCGCGCTCACCGGCGTGATCGGCGTCGCGATCTCGGCCTACATCGCCAGCCGCACCGGCCAGGCCCGCGACTTCTTCCTCCCCGGTTTCCTCACGAACGTCGGCTATGCGACCATCGCGTTCGGCTCGGTCCTGATCCGCCGGCCGTTCATCGGCTATGTCGCCGTCGGGTTCACCGGCAGCCAAGGCGACTGGCGCAACGACCCGGAGAAGTACCGCCGCTTCCGCACGGTCTCCCTGATCTGGGGCGCCATCTTCATCCTGCGCCTCGCCGTGCAGCTTCCGCTGTACTTCACCGACCAGCTCGTCGCCCTCGGCACCGCCAAGATCGCGATGAGCTACCCGCTCTTCGGCATCGGCGTGTGGATCAGCTGGCTGATGCTGCGCACGCCCAAGGCGGAACAAGACCCGGAGCCCGCGGCCGCCGACGGGCCCAGCGCGCCGTAGCGGGCCCCTGTCTCAGGGCCGCACGACCGCGCCGGTCTGCACGGCCTCGAACGCCGAGCCCGGGATGCCCTTGAGCTGGTTCAGATCCTCGTCGTCCCAGCGGGAGTCCGCTGCGCCGGTGATGTACCAGTTGCTGCCGTTGTCGGCGACGATCATGCCGTAGCGCTTGAGGGCCGTCGCGATCACGAGCGACTGGCCGTGGAACCGCGAGAGGTCGTAGTCGGCGCGCATGCGCAGCCGCAGCCCCATCGGGGCCACGTCCTGGTCGGTGACCGCCGAGGCCCAGTGGCTGGCGGGGGCGATGTAGGCGCGCTGGGTCCGGGAGACCGTGAAGCGCACGGCATGTCGGATCTCGCCGGCGGCGACCTCGTCGTAGCGCACCAGCGTCGGCAGGATCGGCAGGCCGGCCGCGTCGACGCTGGTCCAGCCCGGGTGCGACCCGGTCGCCCGCACACCGGTGTTCAGGTCCCAGACCGCACCTCCGGAGGCCTCCCAGTGGTCGCCGCGCGGGTAGGCGTTGCCCAGTTCGTAGAGCTTGCACTCCCCCTGCCGGACGGCCAGCACGTGGCGGTCGCCATCGGAGTCCGGGCCGCCTTCGACGCGGGAGCTGAGCGGGATCGGGTACGGGCCGGGGTCGGACTCGTCGGCGTAGTCGCCGAAGACCGTGCGCACCAGCGGCTCCGTGGCCGGCACGACGCTGTACGGGATCCCGAAGCCGCCGGGCCCCTGGCCGAGGTCGGCGGCGCCGAAGTCCGGATGGACATGGCCGCTGAGGCCGATGCCCGCGACGTAGGCGTCAGAGCGCGGATCGACGGGCAGCGCCGACACGTCCTGGTTCAGCGCGTGGCTGGCCGGGAACATCGGACAGCCCGAGAGCGTCGGCGGGTTGCCCGGTGCGGGCACCGGGGTCGGTTCCGCCGGGCCTGGCAGTTTGCTGGCCGCCGTCGGGTGCAGCGGCTTGCTCCACGAGCCACAGAGCGGCTTCTTGTTGATGCAGCGGCGCGCTCGGTAGGTCACGGCGTCGAGTCCCGGAGCCGCTCCGGCACCCGTGACCTTGACCGTGAGCTGCCCCTTCGCCGCTCGGGTCGCCCGGCGAGTCGTCGCCTTCTTCCCACTGCGGCGCGTCACGCGCGCCTTCACCTGCAACTCGCCGAAGTTGGTTTTGCGCCACGTCACCTTCAGCGACGTCCCACTGAGCGTGGCCTTCAGGCCCACAGGCACGCCGGGCCGCGGCATATCGGCCGTGGCGCCAGCAGGCAGCGCGAGCGCAGCGCCCGCGAGCACTGCAGAGACAGAGGCGAGTCGGATCCTCATGGTCTCCCAAACCCTAGAGGGCCCGGGCGGCGTGCGCGCGCCCGGGGAAGTAGTTGTGGCCGGCAGGCTTCGTCAGACCTACGCGCCGAGCAACGCTCGGAGCGCGTCGAGGTCGACGGCGCCGATGCCGGCCACGACCGCACTCGCGGTCAGGACCAGACCACACGTCATCAGCTGCGCGCGCATGATGAGCGGCAGGAAGACGTGTTCAGTGGTCTGCGCGTCGGGACTCATGCCAGAACAATCGGCCGGGCACGCGTGGCGCCGTAGCGGTCTCTGGACACCTGGCCGACAACGGGCGGGTTCTAGCCGCCGATGCCGCCCTCGAGCTCGTCGAGCAGCGGCTCGCAGGCGCGCGTGATGATCTCGAACATCTCGGCGAAGTCGCGCTCGCCGCCGTAGTACGGGTCGGGCACGCCGAGGTCGTGCTGCATCGCCTCGGGATCCCACTCGCGCAGGAGGCGGATCTTCGCGCGGATCTCGTCGCCGGTCGCCAGCGCGAGCAGGTCGCGGCGGTTGGCTTCGTCCATCGCGATCACAAGGTCGAAGTCGCGCAGATCGCTGGCGGTGACCTGCCGGGCGCGGCCCGACATCTGCACCTTGCGTCGACCGGCTTCGGCGACGGCGCGGCGGTCCGGGGCGTCGCCCGCGTGCCAGTTGCCGGTGCCGGCCGAGTCGACTTCGATCTCGCCGCCGAGGCCGCGGGCGCTCACGGCATGGCGCAGGACAGCCTCCGCGCTCGGCGAGCGGCAGATGTTCCCGAGGCAGACGAAGAGGACGCGCACCGCGCAGGAGAATCGCAGGTAGTGCTGGCGCGCGCGGTCAGCGCGCAGCGCGAGAGCGGCCACGCACGGCCGCCCAGGCACGGGAACCAGCACGGCGCGGAGCAGAACCCCCCGCAGACCGCATCGTTGTCGGCACCGGGCGGCGCTCGAACACGGCGGAGCTTCCGCGGACAGCAGCGCGGCGCAGCACCTTCACCCGGCGCACCGCCGGCGCGGGCGGGTCAGGCGCGTGCTCCGGCGGCACCCAGCCGCCGAACGCCTTCTCGAGCTCCAGCGCGATCGCGATCGTCTTGTGGTCCTGGTCCATCGGCGCCATCACCTGCACGCCGAGCGGCAGGCCTTCGTGGCCGAAGCCCATCGGGATCTGCGTTGCCGGGAAGCCGAAGAGGTTGGCGGGGACCATCGTCTGCATCGCCCACGGGCGCAGGGTCGTCCAGCCATGCGGCGGGGCGGCGCGGGGGAGCGGCGGCAGCAGCATCACGCCGTCGCCGATCTGCTCGGTGAACTGCGCGGCGAGCTTCTCGGCGGTGCGCTCGAGCGGGCCGGTGGCGCGGGCGCCGTAGACCGAGCCGAGCAGGCGGGCAGCCGTCATGAGATTCACGAACGCGGCCGTGTGCGCGCTGTCGTCGGAGCGGCGCAGGTCGCGGTACATGTCGCGGATGCGCTCGACCTCCCACCCGATGCTCGTGTTGAACTCGTCGTCGAGGGCGGCACGCAGCGCTTCGACGTAGACGATCTGCGTCTTGATCAGGCCGCGGGCGCTCACGCGCACGATGTCGGCGCCTTGGCCCGCGAGATGCTCGACCACGCGCTCGCGCACGGCGATCATCTCCTTGGCGATCAGCGACGTCACGCCGAACCCGTCGGGCACGACCACGCGCAGGCCCTTGAGCTGCACATCGGCCGGGTCGCCCAGCGGGATCTCGCGGTCGTACGGATCGTCCGGGTCGTCGTAGTTGAGGACCCGCATCAGCGGCATCAGGTCTTCGGCGCGGCGAGCCAGCGGGCCGATCACCATCATCCGCCGCGACGGGCCTGCGCCCATCGGGAAGTGCCCGGTCGTCGGCACGACGCCGACACTGGGCTTGTGGCCGAAGATGCCGCAGCAGAACGCGGGCACTCGGATCGAGCCGGCCAGGTCGGACCCGAGCCCGAACGGCGAGCCGCCGGAACCGATGACGGCGCCTTCGCCGCCCGAGGAGCCGCCGACCGTGCGGGTGACGTCGTACGGGTTGGCGGTGTCGCCGTAGACGCGGTTGCGCGACTCGATCCAGAGGCAGAGCTCGGACGTGTTGGTGACGCCGAGCGGAATCGCTCCGGCCTCGACCAGGCGGCGCACGGCGGGGGCGTCCTGCTCGGCGAGGCGGCCTGCGACCGGCTTGAAGCCGGCCGTGTTGGGCATGCCCTCGACGCCGATCGACTCTTTGATCGTGCACGGCACGCCGAGCAGCGGCGGGAGCTCTTCGTCGTCGGCTGCGGCGGCGATGCGGGCGTCGGCGGCGTCAGCCGCTTCGCGCGCAGCGGTGTAGCGGTACGCGACGATCGCGCGGACCCGCGGCTCGGTGAGGCGGAGCCGGTCGATGTGCGCCTCGACGACCTCGCGCGACGTGACCTCGCCGCGGCGGATCATGCCGGCGAGCTCGACCGCCGAGCGTTCCGTCAGCGTGCGCGGAGCGGTGGAGCCGAGCGCCGCCTGGGCGTCGGCGGCGGTTACGCGCGGCAGCGCCGAGTTCGCGGCAAGCGCGGCACCGAGAGCTGGCGTGGCAGGGTCCCCATGCACAGGACTCATGGTTACACGAGCGTCACTTCTTGGGAAGCCGGTAATCGGCCTCTTAACGGTGCGTCAACGAGTCCCAGCGGTTTGCACGGAGGGCGCCCCCGTTCACCTTTGGCCCACCGGGTGACATGCATTGACCTGGCGCGGGACGGGCGTTTGACTGGCCCCATGTCGATCCTCAAACGGTCTTCCTCCTCCAACCTGCCGGTGGCCAGCGGGAAGCCCGCGGCGTACGTCGTCGCCACCGACCTGGCGACGAGCGCACGCGACCATTTCCAGTCGCAGCTCAGCTCCCGCCAGCGCAAGCGCTTCATCGCGATCCTGCGCAAGAGCGGCGGCAAGCCGTCGAACCTCTCCAAGCGCCAGCGCAAGGAGCTCAGCCACCTCGTCAAGGCGTTTGACCCGGTCGCGTTTGTGCGGCTTGAGTCCAAGCGCTGGCGCCACCGCTAGGCGCCGCCCGGCGCGCTCAGGTTGCAGGTTTGCGCCGCAGTGGTGCAAACCTGCAGGGGGACTGGGTGGCAGAACGTCGCACGGACGTCGCAATTGTGCGCTTGCCACTCGTGTCTGGCGCCGCCGCGGAAGTAGGCTGAGACCTGTGACCGCAAGCACAACGAGGTGAGGTTCCGATGACGACCCCGCAGTCCCTGGACGCCCTACTCGACGAGCGCCTCGCCGCCGGCGAGGACGTCTCCCCCTCCGCCGCGTTTGCAGCCGCCGCGCGGGATCGCGACGACTCCGCGCGCGAGCGCGCCGCCGCCGATCCGCAAGGGTTCTGGGCCGAGCAGGCCACGGAGCTGCTGGAGTGGACGAAGCCCTGGGACTCCGTCTTGGATGACTCCCGCGCGCCCCACTACCGCTGGTTCGCCGGCGGCGGGATCAACGCGTCGACGAACGCCCTCGACCGCCACGTGCACGCGGGCAACGGCGACCGCGTCGCCTACCACTGGGAGGGCGAGGAGGGCGAGCGCCGCGACGTCACCTACGCCGAGCTCCTGGAGACCACCGAGCGCCTCGCCAACGTCCTGCGCTCACGCGGGATCGGCGAAGGCGACGTGGTCGGCATCTACCTGCCGATGGTCCCCGAGGTCGCCGCCGCGATGCTGGCGTGCGCGCGCATCGGCGCCATCCACAACGTCGTCTTCGGCGGGTTCTCGGTCGAGTCCGTCGCTGAGCGGATGGACGTCAGCCAGGCCAAGGCACTGATCACCGCCGCGGGCGCCCGCCGCAAGGGCAAGGCCGTCGAGACGAAGAAGGCGCTCGACCCGCTGCTCGAGCAGCTGCCGTCGATCGAGACGGTCGTCGTGGTGCCGATCGCGGGTGACGCGTCGGCCGTGACGCCGCCGATGAAGGACGGCCGCGACCTGCACTTCGCCGAGGCGATCGCCGCGGCCGAGCCGACCTGCGCGCCGGCGCCGACGACCTCGGAGTCGCCGCTCTTCATCCTCTACTCGAGCGGGTCGACGGCCAAGCCGAAAGGCATCCTCCACGGCACCGGCGGCTACCTGACCGGCGTCGCGTGGACGTTCCAGCACCAGTTCGACCTGCATGGCGACGACGTCTACTTCTGCACCGCCGACGTCGGCTGGGTGACCGGGCACTCCTACATGGTCTACGGCCCGCTGGTCTCCGGCGCGACGAGCGTGATGTACGAAGGCGCGCCCGACTACCCGCACAAGGGCATCTGGTGGGAGCTGGTCGAGCGGCACGGCGCGACGATCTTCTACACCGCGCCGACCGCGATCCGCGCATGCATGAAGTGGGGACCGGAGCTGGTCGCCGCCCACGACCGCTCGACGCTGCGCGTGCTCGGCACGGTCGGGGAGCCGATCAACCCGAAGGCCTGGCACTGGTACTCCGAGGTCGTCGGCGCGGGCCGCTGCCCGATCGTCGACACGTGGTGGCAGACCGAGACGGGCCACACGATGGTCACGACGCTGCCGGGCGTCGACAAGGCCCGCCCGGGCTCCTGCGGCCGGCCGCTGCCGGGCGTCGAGGTCGCGGTCGTCGATGAGGACGGCAACGAGGTCGAGCGCGGCACCCAGGGCCTGCTCACGGTCACGCAGCCATGGCCGGGGATGCTGCAGACGCTCTACGGCGACGACGAGCGCTACGTCGAGACCTACTTCTCCAAGTTCGGCCCGCAGACGTACTTCGTCGGCGACTTCGCCCGGATGGACGAAGACGGCTACCTGTGGGTCATCGGCCGCGCCGACGACGTCATCAAGGTCAGCGGCCACCGCCTCTCGACCGCCGAGGTCGAGTCGGCGCTCGTCAGCCACCACGCCGTCGCCGAGGCCGCCGTCGTCGGGATGGACGACGAGGACACCGGCCAGGCGATCGTCGCCTTCGTCACCCTCGAAGGCACCGACGACACCGGCAGCGACCCGCTCCGCGATGAGTTGCGAGAGCACGTCGCCGCGCGCATCGGCAAGCTCGCCCGCCCGAAGGCCATCTACTTCACCCCCGACCTCCCGAAGACGCGCTCCGGCAAGATCATGCGCCGCATCCTGCGCAACCTCGTCGAAGGCAAGGACCTCGGCGATACCTCGACGCTGCGCGACCCCGCGATCGTCGACCTGATCGCCGAGCAAGTGAACGGCTAGGCGGCGCGCTGGCGGCGGCTGAGGCCGGCCGCGGAC
>JAEYAL010000142.1 GCA_023404805.1 Actinomycetes bacterium
GCTCAGTCCCGGCCGGGGCTCGGGCACCCGCGCTACGAGGCGATCAGCTCGGCGTCGCTGCGCCCCGTGCGGCGCGGCAGCGGCTCGGCGCCGTCGACCTGCGCCCACGCGGCGGCGAGCCGGCGCACGGCCTCGCGGAGCACCTCGGGCTCATTCGTGAACGGCAGCCGCAGGAACTGCTCGCCGGCTGGCCCGGGCGAGGAGAAGAACCGCGAGCCGGGGAGGAGCCGCAGGCGGTGGTCGAGGGCGACGCTCACGAGCCGGCTCGACACGCGCTCGGGCAGCTCGGCCCACAGGCTCAGCCCGCCGCGCGGCACCTGGAAGCGGAACTCGGGCAGGTGCTCGCGCAGCTCGGCGGCGAGGACCTCGCGCTTCTCGCGGTAGCGGTCGCGGTGGGGCGCGCGGATCCGGTCGTCGAAGGCGCCGGTCGCGACGACCTGGTCGAAGGCCGATGAGCCGAGGTCGAGGCAGACGCGCGTCTGCACGAGACCGCTGACGAGATGGTGCGGCGCGCGGATCCAGCCGAGCCGCAGGCCGCTCCAGGCCGACTTCGACAGCGACCCGATCGTGATGGCGTTCGGATCGAAGACGGCGAACGGCGGCGGCATGACGATGCCGTCGAGATTGAGATCGCGCATCGTCTCGTCGATCACCATCTGCGTGCCGGAGCGGCGCAGCAGCGCGGCGATCTCCTCACGCTGCTCCGACGGCATCACGGCCCCGGTCGGATTGTGGAAGTCCGGGACGAAATGGGCGACAGTCGCCGCGCCCGCGACCTGGCGGATGTCGTCGGTGCGCCACGGCGTCTCGGCGTCGTGCGGGAGGGGCAGCGCGCGGCCGCCCGCGGCAGCGATCGCGTCGAAGCCGTGCGGATAGCCGCACGCCTCGACAAGCACGCGGTCGCCGCGCGAGATCATCGTGGCGGCGATGGTCGCGATCGCGCCCTGCGCGCCGTTGGTCACGATGATCTGGGCCGGGTCGGTCGGCAGGCCCTGGTCGGCGTAGTACGCCGCGATCCGCTCGCGCAGCGGCCCGTAGCCGTCGGGCAGGTAGCCGGTCGTCGCCAGCAGCGCGGGAAGCCGCTGCAGCGCCTGCTCGAACAGCTGCCCCATGCCGGGCGCGGCTCCGCCTGCGGCGTGGGCGAGGGATACCATGCCGCCGCTCTCGTCGAAGCCCATCAGCGCGCTGTGGCTCGAATCGGCGAACGGCACCGTGACCGTGCTGCCCGAGCCGCGCACCGACGACAGCAAGCCGCGCTCGCGCAGCTCGTCGTAGGCGCGGGTGGTGGTCGTCCGGCTCACGTCGAGCGTCTCGGCGAGGTTGCGCTCGCTCGGCAGCCGCGTGCCCTCGGGGATGCGCGCGTCGAGCACGAGCACGCGAATGGCATCGGCCAAGTCTTTGTAGGCGGGGCCAGGGCCACGCCAATCGGCGAGAAGAGAGGCCAATCGCGTAGCTGTCATCAGCGACATGAGGCCACCGTATCGCAATTGGCTATGGAAAGCGATGCCAATTCCCGGAAGCATGCCGAGCCATGAACTACTTGCTCAACCAGCGGCGCCTGCTTCAACTCCTCGCCGGCCTGATCCTCTACGGCACAACCATGGCGCTGATGATCCGGGCAGGGCTCGGCCTCGACCCGTGGGACGTCTTCCACCAAGGCCTCGCCGAGCAGCTCGGACTCTCGTTCGGCACGGTCGTCTTCCTCACCGGCGCGATCGTCCTCCTGGCCTGGATCCCGCTGCGGCAAAAGCCCGGCATCGGCACGATCCTCAACATCATCGTCATCGCGATCACGGTCGACGTGGCCCTCGCGCTGATCCCGACGCCCGAGGCCCGGGACATCGAGATCAAGGCCGTGATGATGTTCGCGGGCATCCTCGGAAACGGCTTCGCCGCCGCGCTCTACGTCGGCGCCGACCTCGGCGCCGGACCGCGCGATGGCCTGTGGGTCGGCATCGTCGAGCGCACCGGCTGGTCGGTCCGCTCGGTCCGCACGGTGATCGAGCTGACGGTCATGTTCACGGGCATCGCCCTCGGCGGGCTCGCGAACATGGGCACCGTCTTCTACGCCCTGCTGATCGGGCCCGTCTCGCAGTACTGGCTGCCGCGCGTGAAGGTGCCGGACGAGGTCCACCGCCCCGAGTTCTCGGCGTTGCAGCGGGCGCTGCCGGTGCCGTCGCGGCCGGTGCGCGCCGCGCCGCCGACGTAGCCCCGGCGGAACCGCCGCCGCAATCCAACGCCCCGAGGCGCTCCTCGGCCGGCTCCGCCTAGTTCGCGCCTGGCGGGGCCGGCGGAGGCGCGCCTCGCTGCGTCGAAGCCATCGGGCAGCCCTGGGCAACCCTGGCGGTTTTTGCATGGCCAGTCGTTGGACGTTTGCCCAAGAAATCGACGTTCGGTCGGGGTTCCAGCCGTTTTCCTCCTCCAGCGCGAGGAGGTAATGCCGATATGCGGGCGGAGCCCTCCGCTCCCCTTCCCCCCGAAGCATGTCCACCACGATGAGCAACGAAGTCCTCCGCGTCCGCCTGGAGGACCACCACGCCGCCCTGTTCCGGTGGGTGGTGCTCGCTGCGCTGTCGATGGGCGGCGTGGCCGTCGAACTGGCCCTTGCGATGCCGGCGGTCACGGCCACGCACGAGCTCCCGGTGCATCTCGTCGCCCTCGGCTTCTTCGGCCTCGGCATCGCGGGGTTCCTGGTCCCGAGTTCGCTGACGAAGCATCCGACGGCGGTCGCCTGGGTCCTCGTGGTCGTCTGCTCGATCCAGGTCTCCGTGCTCGTCGCGGTGGCCCGTGGCGTTCCCACCCTGCCGCTGTTTTACGCGTGGCCCCTCATGGCGGGAAGCTTCCTCCTCACGCGCGGGTCGTTCCTTGGATCGACGGCGTTCGGCATGGCGAGCTACGCGGTCGCGCTGCTGCCGGTCTTCCACGAAGGCGACCCGTTCCCGTATGTGACCTTCGTGCTGGTGATCGTCGCGCTGTCGTTCATCCTCGGCGCGGTCCGCGTGCTGTCGGAGTCCTCGGCGCAGCTCCTCACCGATGTGCGGGTCGCCGCGAACTTCGACCCGCTCACCGGCGTGCACAACCGCCGCAGCTTCGCCGAGCATTCCGAGGCGCTCTGGGCAGCGACGACCTCCGACGAGCCGCTCGTCGCGCTCGTCCTCGACCTCGACCACTTCAAATCCGTCAACGACCAGTACGGCCACGCCGCTGGCGACACCGTCTTGCGCACCGTCGGCGAGGTGCTGCGCGCGACCTTCCCGCGGACCTGCCTCGTCGCCCGGATGGGCGGCGAGGAGTTCGCCGTGCTCTGCCCTGGCAGCACCATCGACGAAGCCAAAGCCTGGGCCCACGAGATCCGCGCGCTGCTGCGCGACGCCAAACCGATCGACGGCGCCGAGATCACGGTCAGCATCGGCATCGCCACGAGCGACGCGGCCAGCGGCGTCGAGTCGCTGCTCGATATCGCCGACCGCGCGAGCTACGCCGCCAAGCGCGCAGGCCGCGACCGCGTGGTTGTCGCCGACGCGCCGCAGCGGCTGTCCGCCGCCTGACCGCGCGCCGCAGCTTCACGGGCCGTCGACGGTCGACCGGGGCCGCCTGCTGCCCTCAGCCGCCGAGCGGGTGCGCGCCAGCGTCTGACTCGCCGACGCCGGGGCTGGCCGATAGCCTCGCGCCCAGTGGATCCCATCGAACTCCTTTTCCGCGGCTCGATCTTCGTGATCGTGCTCGGCTGGATCATCCGGATCGTCGCGATCGTCGTCGTCCCGGTGAACCGCCGCCCCACGTCGGCGACGGCTTGGCTGATGCTGGTGTTCCTGTTCCCGTTCTTCGCGCTGCTCGCGTTTCTGCTGATCGGCAACCCGAAACTGCCGAAGGAGCGCCGCGACAAGCAGCGGCGCGTCAACGACCGGATCCTCGAAGCGACCGCCTCGATGCGGCTCGTCCCGCACGACGATCCCGGCCCGCGGTGGCTGGCGGCGACCGTCCGGATGAACCGCCACCTGGGGGCGATGCCGCTCGTCACCGGCAACAAGGCCCGCCTGATCGCCGAGTACGACGCAGGCTTCGACGAGATGGTGACCGCCATCGACGAGGCCACCGACTTCGTCCACTCCGAGTTCTACATCTTCGCCCTCGACGACACCACGCGCCCCTACTTCGCGGCGCTTGAGCGGGCCGCCCGCCGTGGCGTGAAGGTGCGGGTGCTGTTCGACCACATCGGCTCGCGGGGGATCCCGGGCTACAAGCAGACCAAAGCCGAGCTCGACCGGATCGGCGTCGAGTGGCACCCGATGCTCCCGGTGATGCCGCTCAAGGGCAAGTACCAGCGGCCGGACCTGCGCAACCACCGCAAGCTGCTCGTGATCGACGGCCACGTGGGGTTCGTCGGGTCGCAGAACCTGATCGACCGCGCCTACAACAAGAAGAAGAACATCAAGCGCGGCCTGAAGTGGCACGAGCTGATGGTGCGCCTCGAGGGCCCCATCGTCGGCGGCATCAACGCGCTGTTCCTCACCGACTGGTTCAGCGAGACCGACGAGGCGATCCTCCCCGAGCTGCAGTCCGACATCGACCTCGACGCGACGACCACGCTCGAATGCCAGATCGTGCCGAGCGGCCCCGGCTTCGACGGCGAGAACAACCTCAAGCTCTTCAACACGCTGCTCTACAACGCCGAAAAGCGGGTGAGCATCACCAGCCCGTACTTCGTGCCGGACGAGTCGCTGCTCCACGCGGTGATCTCGGCCGCCGACCGCGGCGTCCCGGTCGAGCTGTTCGTCTCGGAGATCGGCGACCAGGGGCTCGTGTTCCACGCCCAGCGCTCGTACTACGAGGCGCTGCTGCGCGCCGGCGTGCGCATCTACCTCTACCCGGCGCCGTACATCCTGCACGCCAAGCACCTCTCGATCGACGACGAGGTCTGCGTGGTCGGCTCGAGCAACATGGACATGCGCTCCTTCGAGCTCAATCTCGAATCGACGCTGCTGGTGAGCGGCTCTGACTTCGCCGCCGACATGGCGCTCGTCGAGGATGGCTACCGCGCGATCTCGCGCGAGCTGACGCTCGAAGAGCACCTGGCGCGGCCGTTCGCCGGGCGCATCTTCGACAACATCGCGCGGCTCACGAGCGCGCTGCAGTAGGCCGGGCGAACTGCCGTGGGTCGCGGCCGGTGGACGACCGCGGATGACGGGAGTTGGGCTGGGGCGCCGCTCGTCCCCCGAACTGCCGTGGGGTGTGGTTGCTGGGCGACCGCGGATGACGGGAGTCCGCACTGCGCCGCGCCTTCCGCGACCGGCCCAGATACCGGCGGTCCACCGCGGATGACTCCGCTCTTGCCGCCGACGGGGTTGGCGCGGCAGGATGCAGCGCATGGCTGATTGCTTCTGCGGCTGCGACCGCTCCGTGAAGTCCCTCGGGCACGTGGCCCGCGCGAACAAGGTGGGGCGCAAGATCACCGAGGCCGCGCCGATAGCCGTGGCGATCGTCGAGCGGTACCCCGAGTTCGCCGACGACGAGATGAAGAAGCTCGCGGCGGACGGCCCGATGCGGATCGCGCAGGTGCGCTCGTACGTGCACGGCGAGGTGTCGCGCGAGCAGCTCGACAACGACGGCATCAACCACTGGTTTGAGGCGTTCCGCCACCGCTACGCGAACGTGATGAAGGAAGCGACCGAGGGCTGGTCGGGCATCAATCCGATGAAGCTCACGCAGCTGCTCGTGATGGGCGAGCGAGCGCAGGCCACGGTCGTGTCGGTCCGCGACACCGGGATGACGATCAACGAGGACCCGCGTGTCGAGATCACGCTCCAGTTCGTGCCGGCGGGCGGCACGGCGCCGGTGCAGCGCAAGACGAAGATGATCGTGTCGCGGGTCGCCGTCCCGCAGCGCGGCCAGAAGGTCGATATCGCCTACGACCCGAAGGATCCCGAGCGGCTCTCATTCCGCCACGCGACGCTCGACCCGACCGCCGAGCTGCCGGTCGATGTGGCAGGCGGGGCGGGCGCGCCGGACCTCGCCAAGGCTGGCGCCGACGAGCCGACCGATCCGGTCGAGCGGCTGGAGAAGCTTGCCGCGCTGCACGCGGCCGGCGCGCTCAGCGCTGAAGAGTTCGCCGACGCGAAGCGGCAGGTCCTGCGCGGCTGATCCGCGGTGAGCGTTCTTTAGTCGCCCCTATAGGGGAAGAAAAAGAACGCTCAGTTTGCGGCGGCTACGTCGCCACGAGCCGCACGACGATCGACTTGCTCGTCGGCGTGTTGCTGCGCTTGGCCACGCTGCGCAGCGGCACCAGCGGGTTCGTCTCCGGGTAGTAGGCAGCGGCGCAGCCGCGGGCTGTCGGATAGGCGACGACGCGGAAGCCGTCGGCGCGGCGCTCGGTCCCGTCGAACGTGTCGGCCACGAGGTCGACCATCTGCCCGTCGCTGAGCCCCAGCGCCGACAGGTCGGACGGCCGCACGAACACGACGCGGCGCCCGCCCTTGATGCCCCGGTAGCGGTCGTCGAGGCCGTAGATCGTCGTGTTGTACTGGTCGTGCGAGCGCAGCGTCTGCAGGAGCAGATGGCCGGGCGGGACGACGATTGGCTCGACGGCGTTCACCGTGAGGTGCGCCTTGCCCGACGCCGTCTCAAACGTCTGCGAGTCGCGTGGCGGATGCGGCAGGACGAACCCGCCGCGCCAGCTCAGCCGGCGCTCGAAGTCCTCGAACCCGGGGACGACCGCCTCGATCTGGCGGCGGATGACGCGGTAGTCGCGCGCCATCTCGGCCCACGGGATCGCCGGCGACTGGACGCCGAAGCGGTTCGCGCCGCCGGCGCCCTCGAGCTGGTCCGCGTCGGCAGCGCCGCCATCGCCGAGCACCCGCTCCGCCAGTTCGCAGACGATCCGCACCTCGCTGCGCACATGCTCCGACGGCGGCGGCAGGTGCCCGCGCGTCCCGTGCACGACGCTCATCGAGTCCTCGACCGACACGAGCTGGTCGCCGTCGCGGTCGGTCCGGCCGAGCGTCGGCAGGATCAGCGCCTGCTGGCCGGTCACCGTGTGCGAGCGGTTCAGCTTCGTCGACACCTGGACGGTCAGCCGCGCGCCGGTCATCGCGGCTTCGGTCGCGGGCGTGTCGGGCGACGCCGACATGAAATTGCCGCCCATCGCCATGAACACCTTCACGCGGCCGTCGGCCAGCGCGCCGATGGTGTCGACGACGTCGAGCCCGTGCTCGCGCGGCGGGTCGAAGGCGAACTCCGCGCCGAGCGCGTCGAGGAACGCCGCCGACGGCTTCTCGTAGATGCCCATCGTGCGGTCGCCCTGCACGTTCGAGTGGCCCCGCACCGGGCAGAGGCCCGCGCCGCGCCGGCCGATCATCCCGCGCAGCAGCAGCGTGTTGACGATCTCCTGGATGGTCGCGACGGCATCGCGGTGCTGCGTCAGGCCCATCGCCCAGCAGATCACGGTGCGCTTCGACGCGCGCAGCAGCTCGAACGCCGCTTCGATCTCGCCGCGCGTGAGGCCCGTGACGGTCTCGGTCTGGTCCCAGTCGAGGGTGGCGAGGTCGGCGCGCAGCGCTTCGACCCCGAGGGTCCGCTCGCGCAGGAACTCGTGGTCGAGGACGGAGCCGGGGTCGGCACCGTCGGCCGCGAAGAGCAGGTGGTTGAACGCCCGGAACAGCGCGTGGTCGCCGCCGAGCCGCACCTGCAGGAAGAGGTCGGTCAGCTCGGTGCCATGCCCGATCAAGCCCGCCAGGCGCTGCGGGTTGTCGAACCGCGAGAGGCCCGCCTCGGGCAGCGGGTTGATCGTGAGGACCTTCGCGCCGCGCTGCTTCGCCTCCTCGAGGGTCGTGAGCATCCGCGGGTGGTTCGTGCCGGGGTTCTGCCCCGCGACGATGATCAGGTCGGCGTCGACGAGGTCGTTGATCGTCACCGAGCCTTTGCCGATGCCGATCGTCTCCGTGAGCGCGACGCCCGAGGACTCGTGGCAGAGGTTCGAGCAGTCCGGCAGGTTGTTCGTGCCGAAGGCGCGCACGAACAGCTGGTAGGCGAACGCCGCCTCGTTGCTCGTGCGGCCGGACGTATAGAACGCGGCCTCGTCGGGTGAGTCCAGCGCGGCGAGCTCGCGGGCGATCAGGCCGTAGGCGTCGTCCCAGCTGATCGGCTCGTAGTGCGTGCCGCCCTTCGCGAGGTACATCGGCTCCGTGAGGCGGCCCTGCTGCCCAAGCCAATAGCCTGAGCGCTCCCGCAGCTCGCCGACCGGATGCCGCGCGAAGAACGACCGCCCGATCCGCCGCAGCGTGCCCTCTTCGGCGACCGCCTTGGCGCCGTTCTCGCAGAACTCCAGATGGTGGGCGCCCGGACCCGGCTCAGGCCACGCGCAGCCCGGGCAGTCGAAGCCGCCCGGCTGGTTGATCTTGGCGAGGGTCTGCGCCCCGCGGGCCACGCCGAGGTGGCGCATCGTCTGCTTGGCGATCGACAGCGTCGCCGGCATCCCGACCGCGTGGTCCGGCGGCGGCGACACCTCCAACGCGGCGTCGTCCTCCGGGACCGCGTGGTCGCGGGTGGTGCGCCCGCGCCCCAGGTGCCGCTCGCCGTCGCTCATGGACTCAGCCTAGGTGCGCCACTCCTGCACATATGCAGACCTGTCCTGCAAACTTGCCGGGGCCGACGCCCCAAAGCTGCTCGAGACCCAGGCGGCGGGGCGGGTAGCGTGTGGCCATGGCTCCCCCGACCCGTCAGCGCGTGGCCCGGAGGCAGGCGCTGGCGATCGAGCCGGGAGGCGCGCCGCGGCGCCGCGACGAGCGGCTCGCCGGCGAGGAGCCGCTCGAGATCCGCGTCGCGGTGCCAGGCGGCGAGGTCGTCGCGACGACGGCGACGATGCGCACCCCTGGCCAGGACTTCGCCCTCGCAGCCGGGCTGCTGCACGCCGAGGGGGTCGTCGCGGCGGCGGACGACATCGCCAGCATCCGCTACTGCGCCGACGCTGGCGAGCAGCAGTACAACGTCGTGACGGTCGAGCTGCGCGGCGCTCCGCGGCGGGATCTGGCCACCCGCACGCTCATGGCGACCGCGAGCTGCGGCGTCTGCGGGACCGCCTCGATCGACGAGCTCGCCGCGCGGCTCGCCGCGGGAGGCGCGGTCGCGTTGAACGGCGCCGCAGCGGGCCGCGGCGGCGCAGCGCACAAC
>JAEYAL010000175.1 GCA_023404805.1 Actinomycetes bacterium
GTCCGCGCGGCCCGCCAGGTCCCGCCGCCGCAGCCGTGTAGTCGCCGATGTCCGCTGCGCCCTCGCTGTGGATGGCCCGCGGTCCGCGCCGCCCGCTAAGTCCCACCGCCGCAGCCGCGCATTCGCCGCTGCGCGCCCCGAAATCCGCCGAAGACGTCCCCCGAGAGCGCCACGGCGCCAACGAGCGTCCAGCAAGATCTGCTGCAAAGCATGAACAAAGCCGGAACCGGTCTGTCACCGCTTCGTGCGTCGGTATCTTTGCGCGCATGCGCCTCTCCCCGGCCATTGCTGCTGTCGCGGCCTGCTTCGCTCTGCTGGCGTCTGACGCTGCCGCTGCGACGATCGCTCCGCCCGGACGGATCGAGATCTCTCGACGGGTCGACCCGTCGCTGGATCCGTACATGAAGACGGAGCTCGTGCAGACGCCGCTGAGCGCGATGACCTTCAACCAGCAGTGGCTGAGCACGCACGCGCGCCCGCTGGTGGTCCACGACTCCGATCCGGTCGTGAGCCTCAACCTCACGGGCTGGGCGAGCAAGCCGCACGTGTCGGCCTACTACAACGCCACCGGCGTGGCGCCGTGGAACCCGCACCGCATGAAGGAGGCCGAGAAGTGGCTGCTGCGGCAGAAGGGCACCAAGGGCAAGGCCGTGATGGTCGACGGGTGGCGCGCCCTCGACCTGCGCGTCCCGGGGGCGCGCCAGTGGTGGCTCTACGGCGGCGACGGCAAGGCGACCTGCAACCCCGAGCGTGAGCTGCGCGCCGCGCTCGACCTGTTCGCGTGCGGCTACACGAGCCTCTGGCTCGACAACGCCCTCACGACGCCGACGCAGGGCTTCACCCCGACGCCGAAGATCCCGGCCAAGGCCTGGGCGACCGGCGTCCTGACCGTGCTCAAGCAGCTCCGCGCGCTCAAGCCCGCCGGCACCACGTTCACGATCAACATGCACTGGACGGACACCGACTACGGCTATGCCTCCAAGCCGAAGCTCAAGAGCAGCGCCGGCAGCATCCGAGCGGCCAAGTTCGCCGACCAGGTCGTGATCGAGGGCGGTGCGATCGACCCGGGCCTGCACTACGCGCTGGCAGCCAAGGCGCCGTGGTCCTACCGCCGCCTCCTCAACTTCGCCGATGGCATGCACAAGCAGCGCATCAAGCTGCAGTGGGAGAAGACCGGCAGCGCCGACCTCACCCGCACCCGCTCGCCGCTGCGCGGCTCTCCCAAACTCCCGGCGATCCCGTCGTGCCGCGACGGCGACCTGGCCAAGCCCTGGGTGCTCGGCGACAACGCGTGGAAGGCCCACGTGCGCAGCGCCGCCTTCAACTACGCGACGGCCCTGCTCACGTTCACCACCGGCGACGCCATCGGCGACATGTGCGAGTACCCGGGCCGCGGCTGGCGCGGCTACGAAGCCGACCTCGGCGACCCGGCAGGCAAGCGCTACGAGAGCGGCGGCGTCATCGCCCGCCAGTTCACCGGCGGTGTCGTCGCAGTGAACTCGTCCGACAAGGCGCTGACGTTCACCGTGCCGTCAGGCCGCAGCGGCGTCGACCTCGCTTCGCTCACGTGGCCGCAGAGCAACGCCGCCGTCAAGGCCGTCAAGCTCGCGCCGCGCACCGCAGCCGTCATCAAGTACTAGCCCGCCGTCTGGGCCCGAGTTCCCAGCTGCATGGAGGCGTACAGCGCCGTCAGCGCACCCGCCGCCGCGAGCGTCAGGAAGGCTGCCGCTGGCACGCCGTAGAGGGCGCTCGTCACGCCCGTGAGGACGGCGACGCCGAGATTGCCCGCGAGCCAGATCACCGACGACACGAGCCCAGCCGACTCCGGCATGCGCCGCTCGGCGAGCTCCAACAGGATCGGCAAGGCCGGGACGAGCGCAGCGCCGACGAGCGCGAACAGGACTGCGAGCACGCCGATCGAGACGTCGAACGCCGCGAGGCCGACCGCGACCGTCGCGACGGCAATCGCGCCGGTGAGCACCTCGCGCTCCTTGCCGCGCCGCGCCGCCAGCGCAGGCAGGAACGCGGCCACGAGCAGCCCCGCCAGGACCATGCCATCGACCAGCAGGTCCGCGGTGTCGGTCGAGTGCCCCCGCTCCTCCAGCAGCGGCTGGGCTCCGCCGAGCAGCGCGCCGACCACGCCGAAGCCGCCGAACGCCAGCACGGCGAGCACCCGGATCCCCGGGTCGCGCAGCACACGCCGGATGCCCGCCGCGTCGACCTCGTCGGCGAGATGCGCCGTCGTCGTATGCCGCACCGTCCACGCCATCCACACGCCGGCCGCGACGCCGAGGGCGGCCTGCGCCTCGAGCAGCGGCCGCAGGTCGCCGCTGGTGTCGAGCGCCAGCGGCATCGTGTAGCCGAGCAGGATGCCGAGGAAGAACCCGACCGACCCTGCGGCGATGCCTGCGGGCCGCTGCTCAGCGGGTAGATGCGCGCGGGCGACGACGGTGAGCCCGCTCAGCAGGATCGGCTGGCCGACCGCGACGACGAGCTGTCCGGCCATCGCCGCGCCGTAGGAGTCGCCGATCAACCGGACCGCGCCGCCGACGGCGGTCAAGCACGCACCAGCCAGCAGCGAGCCGCGCGGCGCCCGGTCGAGCAGGTGCCCAGCGGGGATCGCCAGCAGCACGTAGAGCGCCGGGTAGACCAGGTTGAGCGCCGCGATCGCACCGGTCGAGACGCCGTAGAAGCCCGCGGCGTCGGTCGCGACGGGCGCATAGGTGAGCCAGAAGACCTGCGTGACGCCCGCGACCGCAGCAGTCGCCAAGACCGGGTTCCAGCCCCGCAGCGCCCCGCGCGGGGCACCGCCCGCAGCGGCCCGAGGCGCGGACATGGCTAGGCGAAGCGCCGTTCGACGAGCGCCGCGATGTCGGAGTAGCCGCGCCCCGGGGCCGGCATCACGAACGGCGGCACGTGCCGCACGACCGACGGCGCCAGCGGGCTCGCCACATGCCGCCACCACAGGCCGAGCGCCCCGAGCGTGAGCCCGCGCGCCGGCACGGGCAAGAAGCCGAACTGGCGCTGCAGGTCGCCAGGCAGCGAGTCGATCGTGAGCTGGTTGATCAGCTCCTTCACCGGCAGCAACGCAGGCGGCACCGGCGGGTTCAGGATCACCTTGCGTGAGAGCTCGCGCGCGTCGTCCGTCACGACCAAGCGGCCGCTCTCGAGCATCCCCTCCATGTACTCCAGGTGTACCGCGTAGGTGCTCGGCATGTCGCCAGCGTCGAGGCCGAAGATCTCGCCGACGCGCCGCCACTGCTGCCACAGCTCCTCGCGCTCGCGGCGCGACAGCGGCCGCACGAAGCGCTCAAACGCGCGGTACGAAGAGTCGATGAACGACGCCAGGATCCACAGCAGCAGCTCCGGATCGTCGCCGCGGAACTCGGTGCCGGCAGGGTAGGGGCCGATCGTCTCCTTGAGCGTGCCGCGCACCCGCGCGTGCATCGTCCCGACGATCTCCTGCACCTCGCGCGCCTGCGTTTCGCTGCCGTAGATCACCGTGTTCACCGCGAGCGCGGTGCGGGCGAGCCGCGGATGCGGGTCCTCGGCGGCAGCGGTGTGGCTGAAGAAGCCGACGAAGGCGACGGGATGCGCCGCCTGCATGAAGAGCGCACGGGCGCCCGAGAGCGCGACCAGGCGCTCGCGCTGAACCTCTCGGATCAGCGAGCCTTCGGCGAAGAACGGGAGGTCGGCTGGCGTCACGCCACCTCGGGGCCGGACGGGCGCTCGCGTGACTCGGCCAGCAGCCGCCGCACCTGGCTGGTGCGTGCGGCCGTCAGCGAGCCCGCGTCTGCGTCGGCAAAAGCCGCGCGGCGCTGGCGCCGTTCCTGTACGAGCCGCTGAACCTGGTCAAAGGGAATGAGCTCTGCGGTGCGCTGAGAATCAGTCATTTCCGTCTGCGGTTTCGGTTGCGGGTCGATCGGGACGGGTCGTCCGGTACTCAGGTGATCGGTCAGCGGTCGCAAAACTTCAGCGGATACGTGGGAAAATCACGGTCGGGTGACAACGCGCCCAGGCCGGTGCCGCGTCGATACAAAGGGTACGCTGGCCGGACCATGCCGGCTCAGGTCTTCGAGGGCAAAGAGTGCGTCTGCCAGTTCAGACGTGGTCGCTGCGACCAGTCCTGCGTGCGGGACATGCTCGCGACCCCGTTCTACATCGCCTGCCTGCGGCTCACGGGGCGCAGCTGCCTCGTCGTCGGCGGCGGTGAGATCGGCCTGGAGAAGGTCGAGGGCCTGCTCGCCTGCGACGGCAAGGTCACCGTCGTCTCGCCCGATCTCGGCCCGGGCCTCCAGGAGCTCGCCGACGAAGGCTCGATCGAGCACGTCGCCCGCGACTACGAGCCCGCCGATCTCGTCGGCCGCTTCCTCGTGATCGCCTGCACCGACGACACCGAGGTCAACATCCGCGTCTACGACGACGCCGAGCGCCGCGCGATGCTCGTGAACGTGGTCGACGTGCCCCCGCTGTGCAACTTCATCCTGCCGGCGATCCTGCGCACGGGCCCGCTCGCGATCGCCATCTCGACGGCCGGCGCGTCGCCCGCGCTCGCCAAGCGGATGAAGGCCGAGATCGCCGAGCAATTCGGTGAGGAGTACGCGCGCCTGGCCGTGATCCTCAACGGCGTGCGCGGCTGGGCGAAGGCCACGCTGCCGACCTATCAAGACCGCAAAGCCTTCTTCGAAGGCATCGTCGGCGGAGACCCGGATCCCATCCAGCTGCTGCGCGACGACCGCACCGACGAGCTCATGCACGTGATCTCTCAGGCTCAAGCGGCCGCACAGCAGAGGGTGGCCGCATGACCATCCCAGCCGTGATCGTGATCGCGCACGACCCGCACAGCCCGGAGCTCTCCGTCGAGGAGTACGGCCCGGAGGTCGCGGCGCGCGTGGAATCGATCGGTGGCGACGTGCTCGCGATCGAGCTGGTGCCGCTCGGCGGCGAGCTGTTCGAGGAGCGGCTGCAGCACTACATCGACGAGCAGGTCTGCCTGCTGCTCACGTGCGGTGGCGCGGGCATCGGCCCCGACGACATCGTTCCTGAGCTCACGTCGATCATCGTCGAGCGGCGCGTGCCGGGTGTGGAGGAGCTGCTCCGCCGCGCGCTGGCTGAGGAGGCGCCTGAGGGCACGCTCGAGCGCGGCGCCTGCGGCATCGCGGGGGAGACCCTCGTGGTGAACCTGCCGCGTGAGGTGCGTTTGATCGAGGCAGCGCTGGCGTCGCTGGCGCCGGTCATCCCGACGATCCGCGAGCGCCTCGAAGGCCGCGAGCCGGCGAGCGACCTGCGCGACGACCCGTCAGCGCGCGACGCGGCCGACGACGAAGACGACTTCTACGACGACGAAGAAGACTGAGGCATCCGGGCGCCTGAGGCCATCCCGGCGATCCTCGCCAAGGGGCTGCTCGCCGCTCACGGCCGCACGCCCGTCCTGCGCGACCTGTCGCTGCGGGTCGAGACCGGTGCCACTGTCGCGCTGCTGGGCGCCAACGGGTCCGGCAAGACCACGCTGCTTGCGCTGCTCGCCGGGCTGCGCAGCCACCACGGCGGCGAGCTGAGCGTCCTCGGGCACGAGCTCCCCGGTGAGCGCTGGGCGCTGCGCGGCCAGGTCGGGCTCGTCTCCCACCAGCCGCTGCTCTACCGGGATCTCACGATCCGCGAAAACCTGGACTACCACGCGCGGCTGCACGGGCTGCCGGGCGGGCGGGTCGACGAGGTGGTCGCGGCCGCCGGGCTCGAAGACCGCGCCGAGCAGCACGTCGGCGCGCTCTCCCGCGGTCTCACGCAGCGGGCCGCTGTCGCCCGGGCGCTGCTCAGCGACCCGCCCCTGCTGTTGCTCGACGAGCCGCTCGCCAACCTCGATCCGGTCGCCGCGGAGCTCGTCGGCGCGCTGATCGGGCCCCGGCCCGGCCGCACGCGGGTGATCGCCAGCCACGACCCGGCCTCGGCGCTGAAGGAGGCCGACGGCGTGATCGTCCTCGGGCCGTCGGCAACGGTGAAGCACGTGGGGCCGAGCGCCGGGATGACGGCCGCCGATGTGGAGGCGCTCTACCGGTGAGAGCGGTGCTGATCATCCTGCGCAAGGACCTGCTCCTGGAGCGGCGCTCGTTTGAGCTGCTGCCTGCGATGGCGCTGCTCGCGCTCGGCACGCTGATCGTGCTGCGGTTCGCGCTCGACCAGGAGACCGTCGAAGGCGACCTCGCGGCGGGCGCGCTGCTCGTGCCGCTCCTGTTTGCCTCGTTGCTCGGCGTCTCGCGGTTGTTCGCGGGCGAGGAGCGCGACGCCGGCATCCAGCAGTACCTGTTGAGCCCGGCGCCGCCCGGAGCCCTGCTTGCGGCCAAGGTCATCGGGCTCACTGTCGTCCTGGCCGTGCTGGAGGTCGTCCTGGTGCCGACCTTCGGGCTGCTGCTGCTCGGTCCAGACCTGCTTCCGGTCCTCCCAGAGCTGGTCCTGGTGCTCCTGTTGCTCGATCTCACACTGGCGACGCTCGGCGGCATCGTGGCCGGGATCGCCATCGGGGCCAGATCCCGAGAGCTGATCGTGCCGATCCTGGTGGTGCCGCTCGCGATCCCAGCGCTCATCGCGGCGCAAGCGGCGCTCGCTCCGGTGCTGGAGCCCGGCGCCGAGGCGCTCCCATGGCGCTGGCCGGCCGTTCTGGCCATCTATGCTGTGGTTCTGGCGCTCGTCGGCTCGGTGGTCGGTGAGTACCTCGTCGAGGACTGACAGCCTCCCTCAGGGCTGAGCCTTCCCCTCTCTTCCATGACCGTCCGCGGCCTGCGCCCTCTCTCGATCCTCTCCGTCCTGCTGGTCGGGGCGGGCTTCACCATGGCGTTCTTCTGGGCCCCGCTCGACGTCGACCAGGGCTTCCGGCAGAAGATCTTCTACCTGCACGTGCCGCTCGGCATCGTCGCGCTGATCGGCTTCATCCTCGGCGGGATCCATGGCCTGCGCTACCTGCGCAACGGCGGCTCGGAGGCCGACCTGCGCTCCTACGTGAGCATCCACATCTCGCAGATCTTCGCGGTGGCTGTGCTCGTGACCGGCGCGATCTGGGGCAAGACGGCCTGGGGCGCCTGGTGGCGGTGGGACGAGCCCTTCTTGGTCTCGTTCCTGATCGTCTTCCTCCTGTACTGCACCTACCAGCCGCTGCGCCTCTCGATCGACGACCCTCGCCGCCAGGCCCGGGCCGCGAGCGTGTTCGCTGTGGTCGCCGGCGCGTTCGTGCCGATCAACTTCGCCGTCGTACGTCTCGCCGACCAGTACCTCCACCCGCGTACGCTGTCCAATGCCGCCGACGGTTCGATGCCCGGCTCCGTGCTCTTGACCTTCCTCACCTGCCTCGTCGCGATCTCCGTGCTCTACGCGACGCTCGTGCGTTACGAGCTGCTCTCCAAGAGCACGACCTTCCGCCTGCGCGCGCTCGAGCGCCGCGCGGGTGGCGACGACCTCATCCCCCGGCGCTCGGCGGTTCCGCAGGCATGACGCTCTCCACCGTTCTCGCTCAGGCCGACACGATCCCCGAGGACTCGGGCGGCCCGTACGTCATCGCGGCGTACCTCGTGTTCCTCGTGCTGATCCTCGTCTACGTGGCGATCATGGCCCAGCGCCTGCAGAAGATCTCCAAGCAGGCCGACGACCTCGAGCGCCGCCTCGAGGGCATCGACCACGCCCAGCACCAGGGCGCGGGCCCTGTGCAAGGCGGCGCGGTCGCCGATGCTGCCGCCGAGCCCCCGACGATCGCGCCGACCACATGAGCGAGCTGCTCACCGTCGGCGTCTCGCACCGCACCGCGCCGGTCGCGCTGCGCGAGCGCCTTGCGCTGCCTGCTGAGGGCGGCCACGTGCTCGGCGAGCTCGCCGCGTGCGACGAGCAGATCCACGAGCTCGTCGCGATGTCGACGTGCAACCGCACCGAGATCACCGTGCTCACCGACGATCCGGCCGGCGCCGAGGAGGGCCTGCTGCGCGTGCTGGCCCGCCGCGGCGGCTTCGCGCCCGACGACCTCGGCGGTGCGGTCTTCCGCCTCCACGAAGAGGACTCCGCGCGCCACCTGTTCCGGGTCGCCTCCGGGCTGGAGTCGATGGTGCTCGGCGAGGCCGAGATCCTCGGCCAGGTGCGCCGCGCCCATGAGATCGCGATGGCCGCGGGCACCAGCGGCCCGACGCTCGACCGCCTGTTCGGCGCCGCCGTCGGCACCGGCCGCCGCGTGCGCTCTGAGACGCAGATCGGGCACGGGTCGATGTCGATCTCGTCGCTCGCCGCTTCGCTGGCCGAGCGCGAGCTGGGCGACCTGTCTGGCCGCCAGGTCGTGATCATCGGCGCCGGCGAGACCTCTGAGCTCGCTGCCGCCGCGTTCCACCAGCGTGGCGTGGCGACGCTGTTCGTCGCCAACCGCCGCGCCAGCCGCGCGATCTCGCTCGCCGCCAAGTTCGAAGGCTCGGTCGCCCCGCTCGACCACCTGCCGGGGCTGCTGGAGTCGGCCGACGTCGTCGTCTCCGCCACCGCCTCGCCGCATCCGATCCTCCACCGCGAGGCGATCGCCGAGGTGCTCCCGGCGCGCGCCGGCCGCCCGCTGCTGCTGATCGACCTCGCCGTGCCGCGCGACATCGAGCCCGCGTGCGGCCTGCTGCCGGGCGTTCAGCGCTACGACCTCGACGCGATGGAGTCCGTGATCGCGCGGATGACCCACGTGCGCAAGGCCGAGGCGGTCCGCGCCGAGACGATCGTCGACGACGAGCTCGGCCGCTTCAACCACTGGATGGTCACCCGCGGCGTCGCGCCGACGATCGCCGCGATGCACCGCCAGGCCGACGACATCGTCGAGCGCGTCCTCACGGAGAACGCCGGCCGTTGGGAGTCGGCGTCGCAGCGCGACCGCGCCCGCATCGAGGCCGTCGCCCGCGCCGTGGCGACCCGCATCCTCCACGAGCCGACGATCCGCCTGCGCTCCGTCGACCCCGCCGCGGGCCACCGCCGCGTCGAGATCCTCCGCGAGCTGTTCGGCCTCGACGGCGAGGTCGAAGACGGCCTGCTCGAGGACGTCGACCAGCTCCCGGGCCAGGCCCGCGGCCCGCTCCTTCCGTGATGGCCCGCCGCCGTCCGCTGGCCTGCGCTTCTGCACGCTGATGGCCTTGCGCCTCGGAACCCGCGGTAGTGCGCTGGCGCTCGTGCAGGCGCGCGCCGCCGCAGCTGCGCTCGGCGGCGACGTGGAGATCGTCGAGATCGTCACCACCGGCGACCGCGACCGCGCGCTGGCCGACAAGGAGAAGTGGGTCAAGGAGCTTGACCGCGCGCTGCTCGAGGGCGAGATCGATCTGGCTGTGCACTCCGCCAAGGACGTCCCCGGCGAGCTGACGGGCGGCATCACGCTCGTCGCCGCCCTGCCGCGCGAGGACCCGCGCGATGCGCTCGTCGGAGCTTCCTCCCTCGACGACCTGCCGCAGGGCGCCCGCGTCGGCACCAGCTCGCTGCGCCGCGCCGGGCAGCTGCTCGCGCTGCGGCCGGACCTGGTCGTGGAGCCGCTGCGAGGCAACGTCGACACGCGGCTGCGGCTGGTCTCCGAAGGCCCGCTCGATGCAGCGGTGCTCGCCCAGGCCGGGCTCAACCGGCTCGGCCGCGGCAGCGAAGGCACGCCGCTTGACACGCTCGTCCCGGCGCCCGGCCAGGGCATCGTCGTGCTCGCCGCCCGCGTCGGCGACACGGCCGCTGCTGCCGCGGCGCTCGAGATCAGCGACCCGGCCGCGTTCACCTCGCTGCGGGCTGAGCGCGCGATCGGGCTGGCGCTCGGCGCGGACTGCACCACGGCGATCGGCGCACATGCCCGCCCGCTCGACGACGACCACCTGGAGCTGCAGGTGCGGCTCACGACGCCGTCCGGCGGCCGCGTCCTCGACGACCTGCTCGACGGCCCGATCGAGGCGGCAGAGCTGCTCGCCGAGTCGATCGCGCAGCGGCTGCGGTCGGCTGGCGCCGATGAGCTGCTCGCGGCGTCGCGCGAGACGTCGCCATGAGCGACCGCGGCATGCTCGACCGCGAGGAACCGCGCGGCACCGGCAAGCACTTCGTCGCGCCAAAGGGCCGTGCGGCGTCGCCGCGGCAGGCCATCCGGGAGAACGTGCTCGACGAGCTGGCCGGCTCGCTGCGTCTCGGCCAGGCCGAGCCGGGGGTCGTCTATCTCGTGGGCGCGGGCCCGGGCGATCCGGGGCTCGTGACGGTCCGCGCGGCGCGGCTCGTCGCGACCGCTGACGTCGTCCTCCACGACCTGCTGATCGCCCAGGAGCTGCTCGACCTCGTCCGGCCCGAAGCGGAGCTCTACGACGTCGGCAAGGTCGGCGACGGACGCCATGTCGCCCAGGAAGACACCAACGCGCTGATGGTGCGCCTCGCGCAGGAGGGCAAGAGCGTCGTCCGGCTCAAGGGCGGCGATCCGTTCGTCTTCGGCCGCGGCGGCGAAGAGCTCGCCGAGCTGCTCGAGGCCGGCGTGCGCGCCGAAGTCGTCGCCGGAGTCACCAGCGGCACCGGCGCGCTCGCCGCCGCCGGGATCCCCGCTACGCACCGCCTGCACGCCAGCGCGGTCGCGTTCGTCACCGGCCACGGCCACGACGACAAGCCCGAGGGCGGCCGCGACTGGAGCTCGCTCGCGCACTTCCCGGGGACGCTCGTCTTCTACATGGCGGTCAAGGCGCTGCCGAACGTCGCCCGCGAGCTGGTCGCGCACGGCCGCTCGCCCGACGAGCCCGCCGCGGTCGTCGAGCGGGGCACGTCCGACGAGCAGCGCGTCACGCGCGCCACGCTCAGCGAGCTGCCGCGCGTGGCC
>JAEYAL010000237.1 GCA_023404805.1 Actinomycetes bacterium
GCGCCCAGCCGAGCGCCCTGGCGGGCCACGACTGGTGGCCCGCCAGCCAGACCTCCCCGCGCTGCGCAGGCCAGGCGTAGACCGGCCGGCCGTGGTCGATCAGGCCGAGCAGGCGCGGCTCGTCGAGCGCCTCCGCCGACCACTCGTAGAGCGCCTGCAAGCGCGGGGCGATCACGGCGTAGTCGAGCAGCCGCCCGACGACGTGCTCGTCGGCGAGGTACGGGGCGATGTCGTCGTCCTGCAGCGGATAGCGGTCGGGCAGCACGCGTCCGAGCGACAGGAAGACGCCGGACATCCCGAGGCGCGGGTCGCCGAGCAGCCGGCCCACCGGAGCCCACCAGCCCAGCGCGAACCTGGGGTTGCCGATCAGCGCGTGGGCGTAGAGGACGCGCAGGAGCACGACGTTCATGAAGAACCGCTCCGCCGCTCCCTCGCGCTCAGCAAGCTCGCGGTGGTCGAGATAGGCCCCCACCACGCTGGAGTTGTGCGCCAGCCACCAGCGCGACGCCGTCGGGCCGGTCGCGAAGACCAGCCACCGCCGCACGCTCGCTCCGGGCTCCGGGCCGCCTCGGCCGTCAAGCCGCGCCACCGCCTCGCAGCCGTCGCACAGCAGCCGCTCGTTGACCGCCCGCCACCACGGGCTCCCGGGTGCCGGATGCCCGAGGCCGTTGAGGATCCCCCGGCGTTCTTCCCAGCCCATGAACGAGACCGCCGCCCGGCGGTACGGCAGCTGGCGCCGCGCATGCCCGTTCGGCCCGCGGTACGTCTGCGCGAGCAACGCAGAACGGCCCTCCGGCGCGTCACGCACGGCGGCGACCTGCTGCTTGGCCCAGTCCGCGGCCGTCAGGTGCGTGGCAGTGTCCACCAGCCGCAGTTAACGGCGTTGCTGGGCGCGCCGCAAGGCCGCTGCGCGCCGGCGGCCCGGTCAGGCGCTGACGTAGTCCGCCAGGTGTTCGCCGGTCACCGTTGACCGTTTGGCGACCAAGTCCGACGGCACGCCCTCGAAGACCACCGTCCCGCCGTCGTGGCCGGCGCCTGGGCCGATGTCGATGATCCAGTCGGCGTGAGCCATCACGGCCTGGTGGTGCTCGATCACGATCACCGATTTGCCGCCGTCGACGAGGCGGTCGAGCAGGCCGAGCAAGTTCTCGACGTCGGCCAGGTGCAGGCCGGTCGTCGGCTCGTCGAGGACATAGATCCCGCCCTCGTCTGCCATTTGCGTCGCGAGCTTGAGCCGCTGGCGCTCGCCGCCCGACAGCGTCGTGAGCGGCCGGCCGATCCCGAGGTAGCCGAGGCCGACGTCGGCCAGGCGCGCGAGGATCGCCTTGGCCGCCGGGACCTTCGACTCCCCGGCGCTGAAGTACTCCAGCGCGTCCTTGACCGGCATCGCGAGGACCTCGGCGATGTCGCGGCCCGCGAGCTTGTACTCCAGGACGTCGGGCTGGAAGCCCTTGGCGTCGCAGTCGTCGCACGGGCTGGAGACCATGTCCATGAAGCCGAGCTCCGTGTAGACGACGCCTGCGCCCTTGCAGGTCGGGCAGGCGCCCTCGGAGTTCGTCGAGAACAGCGCCGGCTTGACGCCGTTGGCCTTCGCGAACGCCTTGCGGACCGGCTCCAGCATCCCCGTGTACGTGGCAGGGTTGCTGCGGCGCGAGCCCTTGATCGCGCCCTGGTCGACCACGACGACCCCTTCGCGCCCGGCGACCGAGCCGTGGATCAGCGAGCTCTTGCCCGAGCCGGCGACACCGGTCACGACGACGAGCGCGCCGAGCGGGATGTCGACGTCGACGTCCCGCAGGTTGTTCGTGCTCGCGCCGCGCACCTCGAGCTTCCCCGACGGCGTCCGGACCTCGGCCTTGAGCGCGGCGCGGTCATCCAGGTGGCGGCCGGTAAGCGTCCCACTGGCCCGCAGGCCCTCGACGGTGCCTTCGAACGTGACTTCGCCGCCGGCCGCGCCCGCGAGCGGCCCAAGGTCGACGACGTGGTCGGCGATCACGATCGTCTCCGGCTTGTGCTCCACCACGAGCACGGTGTTGCCCTTGTCGCGCAGGCGCAGCAGCAGCTGGTTCATCCGCTCGATGTCGTGCGGGTGCAGGCCGACCGTCGGCTCGTCGAACACGTAGGTCACATCGGTCAGCGACGACCCGAGGTGGCGGATCATCTTCGTGCGCTGCGCCTCGCCGCCAGACAGCGTGCCCGAGGGCCGGTCGAGCGACAGGTAGCCGAGGCCGATGTTCACGAACGAGTCGAACAGCTCGCTCAGGCCGCCGAGCAGCGGCGCGACCGACGGCTCATCGAGGCTGTCGATCCACTCCGCGAGATCGGTGATCTGCATCTGGCAGGCGTCGGCGATGCTGACGCCCGCGATCTTGGAGGAGCGCGCACCCTCGGCCAGCCGCGTGCCCTCGCACTCCGGGCACGTCGCGTAGGTCACGGCGCGGTCGACAAACGCCCGGATATGGGGCTGCATCGCCTCGCGGTCCTTCTGCAGGAACGACTTCTGCACCCGCGGGACGATGCCCTCGTAGGTCATGTTCGTGTTGCCGATCTTGACCTTGACCGCCTCCTTGTAGAGGAAGTCGTGGAGCATGTCGGCGGAGAAGTCCTTGATCGGCGTGTCGCCGTCGACGAACCCCGACTCGGAGATGATCCGCACGCTCCAGCCGTCCGGCGTGTAGCCGGGGATCGTGAGCGCGCCGTCCTTGAGCGACTTGGAGTCGTCGTAGAGCTGGGTGAGGTCGATGTCGGTGACGCTGCCCATGCCCTCGCACCGCGGGCACATGCCGCCGGTGATCGTGAACGTCTTGCGGACAGTCTCCTTGTTGCCGATCTTGATCGCGCCGCCACCGCTGACCGACGGGATGTTGAACGCGAACGCCTTGGGCCCGCCGATGTGCGGCTCGCCGATGCGGCTGAAGAGGATCCGCAGCATCGCGTTGGCGTCGGTCACCGTGCCGACCGTCGAGCGCGAGTTGGAGCCCATCCGCTCCTGGTCGACCAGGATCGCGGTCGTCAGGCCTTCGAGGACGTCGACTTCGGGCCGCGACTGGCGCTCCATCATGCCCTGCAGGAACGCGGAGTAGGTCTCGTTGATCAGGCGCTGGGACTCCGCGGCGATCGTCCCGAAGACCAGCGAGCTCTTGCCGGAACCGGAGACGCCCGTGAACACCGTCAGCCGGCGCTTGGGCAGCTCGACGCTGACGTCCTTCAGGTTGTTCACGCGCGCGCCCTGCACGCGGATCAGGTCGTGGCTGTCAGCGGCCTGCAGCGACTGGCGCTGCGTCTCCGGCGTCGTGGTCATCTGAGCGGGGTTCTCCGTGGAAGGGTCGGGATGGGCCGCCGCAGGGACGGCCCGTAGGACTGTGGCGCCGAGCGCCTGGCTAGTCCTCGAGCTGCTGGATGCGCAGCAGGTTGCCGGCGGGGTCGCGGACCGCGCAGTCGCGCACGCCGTACGGCTGGTCGGTCGGCTCCTGCACGATCTCAGCGTCGCTCGCCGCGAGCTGGTCGAAGACCGCGTCGAGGTCCTTGGCGCCGAGGTTCAGCGACGCGAACGTCCCCTTGGCCATCATTTCGGCGACGGCCTTCTGCTCGTCCTCCGTGAGGCCCGGCGTGGCCGTCGGCGGATAGAGCACGATCGACGTCTCCGGCTGGTCCGGCGAGCCGACGGTGATCCAGCGCAGGCCGTTGTAGCCGACGTCGTTTCTGACCTCGTAGCCGAGCGCCTCCGTGTAGAACGCGAGCGAGGCGTCCGGGTCGGTCTGCGGAAGCATGGTGGAGTGAATGGTGATGCCCATGGCCGTCAACTTAGACGCGGCCTTTCGCGGGCGCTTCTCGATTCCTGACCGGTCGCGTGACCTGCTTGGCGACGCACGCCGGCATCCCCTTGGTCGCCTCTGCGGCTTCGCGCTTGTACTCGCTCGGCGGCATCCCGACCAGCTCGGTGAAACGCGTGCTGAAGGTGCCGAGCGACGAGCAGCCGACCTCGAAGCAGACGTCCGTCACCGACTGGTCGCCCCGGCGCAGCAACGCCATCGCCCGCTCGATGCGGCGGGTCATCAGATAGCCGTACGGCGACTCGCCGTACGCCGCCTTGAACTGCCGGCTGAAGTGCCCCGCCGACATGTGCGCCCCCGCCGCGAGCGCCTCGACATCGAGCGGCTGGGCGTAGTCGCGGTCCATGCGGTCGCGGGCGCGGCGCAGCAGCGCGAGGTCGCGCAGCCCCTGATCAGCGGTGGGTTTGCCGGTCACGCCCACGATCGTGCCACGTCGCGCAGCAGCGGTCGAGGGGACGGTTACGCCGTCTTCTTCTTCGCTGGCTTCGGCGTCGGAGTGAGCCGGACGCTGCGCTTGAGCAGCTGCTCGGGCGCGCCGGGCGTCCGGATCCGCACCTCGAGCTGGGCGGTGAGGCCCTTGCGCCGGGCGCGCACGCTCGCCCGGGCCTTCTTCGTCCCGGGCCGCAGCCGCAGCGTCTCGGGGCCGGCGTCGACGTCCTGCTTGAGCGACGCGAGCGTCGTCGTGCGCTTCTTGCCCTTCGACGACTTCTCGGTGATCGTGAGCTTGGCGCGGACGGTCGCGGGCTTGTCGAGCGTGAGCCCGATCGCGAGGCCGCGGTCGGCGAGCGCTCCGAACGTGAGCTTCTTGGCGACGTCGAGCCCGAGCGGCGCGCCGGGTGCCGGCGTGGCAGGGGTCGTCGGGGCGGGCGCCGGAACCCCCGGGCCGCCGCCTGGCGTGGTTCCTGCACGCCGCTCGCTGCGGAACGGGCCCGTGATCTCGTAGACGACCCCGGCGCCGAAACCGCGCTGCGAGCCGAGGTACATCCGCGTGCCGGACGGGTCGAAGCAGACGCCGATCGTCTCGGACTGGGCGGGTTTGAAGTGCTGGTCGCCCGTGAGCTTGAGGAACCGCGCCACCTGGCCGTCCGGCGTGATGATGCAGACGTCCATCGCGTCTGAGTCGTTGTCGTAGGAGTCCTCGGCCACGAACACGTCGCCAGAGCGCGACACGTGCACGTTGTCGACGCCCTTGAGCGGCGTGCCCTCTACCTCCGACGCCTTGTAGAGCGTCGAGAGCTTGGAGGTCTTCGTCTCGTAGGCGTGGATGGTCTCGTCGGTGGTCGTCGCCACGTAGACGATGCCGGCGTCGAACCAGATGCCTTCGCCACGCTGGAACTTGATCGAGTCCGCCACCTGCGTGCGCAGCGGTTTGGCAGCGCCGCCCTGCGGATCGGGGACGGCCTTCCAGACGACCAGGCCGCCAACGCCGGCGCAGGCGATCTCGAGCGTCCCGGCAGTCAGGTCGGGGTAGACGGTCGGCGTGAAGCGGTAGAGCCCGCCGCCGTTGACGTCCTCGGTGAGGTAGACGCGCTGCTCGCCCGGGTCGACGCACGCGGCCTCGTGCTGGAACTTGCCGAGCCCGGTGTGTTTGACCGGCGCCCTGCTGCCGGTCGGATCGCATTCCCAGACGAACCCGTCGGGGATCTCCTCGCAGGTCAGCCATGTGCCCCACGGCGTCGGGCCGCCCGCGCAGTTCAGGCTGGTGCCGCCGCAGATCCGGTACGACGACACGATGGCGCCGTCCTTATCGAAGCGCGTCGCCGACACGCCGCCCGCGCCGCCGCCCAGCTCGCTGTTTGTGGCCAGGATCCAGCCGCCGTCGTTCGTCGCGAAGCACGCCTGCCCATCGGGTGCGGCAGGGAAGGTGTAGCCGGGACCGCCTCCGGGCGTCGGCACGACTTGGCCGCCGCGGACGATCTCGCGCGACGTGAAGCCCTTCGGGAGTCTGATGCCGTTGCGGTCGGCGACCTCCAGCGGGCCGTACGGACCATCGGTCGCGGTGACCGACGACGCGGCGAACGCGTCGCGCCAGAACGCCGGGCCGAACGAGGCCGCGGCGCCCGCGAGTAGGCCGGTTTGCAGCAAGAGCCGACGGCTCAGGGGGAGCGTATGCATGGCGGGTGCGCGTGGTGGGTATGGAGCGCGCCGCCAGCGTACGCCTCCAAACGCGCCAGCGCCAGCAGAATTCACCTTGCCGAGTAGGCTCGCGCGATGCCGACCTCCCCCACGCTGGTGCTCCACGTCCTGCCGCCGTCGCACCCGTGCCTGACGGCTCGCGCCGCGCTGCGGTTCAAGGGCCTGGACTACGAGCGCGTCGATCTCCCGATGGGCAAGCACGTCGACGCGATGGCGGAGATCTACGGCGAGGGCCAGACCACGGTGCCGGGCCTCGTGGTCGACGGCGAGCCGGTGCACGGGTCGCGCGCGATCCTCGCCCGGCTGGAGGAGCTGCAGCCTGAGCCGGCGCTGTACCCGGCTCCAATCGCGGAGGCCGTGCGCGAAGCGGAGCGCTGGGGCGACGAGACCTTCCAAGACCTCGGCCGCCGCCTCCCGTGGGGCGCCCTGTACTTCCGGCCCGAGTCGCTCGGCGTGTTGGCGGGCGCGCCGGAGCCGCTCGATCCGGCCGGCACCGACTACGCGATCCGCATGATCCGGGCCACCTGGAAGTACCACCGGCTCGATGCCGTCAAGCTCCACGCCGACCTGCAGGCGCTGCCTGGGTTCCTCAACCACATCGACGCGCTCATCTCGAGTGGCACGCTCGGCGGCGAGCAGCCCAACGCCGCTGACCTGCAGATCGGCGCCACGGTGCGCGTCCTCCTCAGCGTCGAAGACCTCCACCCGCTGCTGCTGGACCGCCCCGCAGTCACGCTCGCGGAGCGGTTCTTCCCGCGGGATGCGATCGGCGGCGTGCCCGCCGGCGCGTATCCGGCGGGCTGGGTGCCCGCGCGGTAGCGAGGCTCGGCTCGGCGGGTCGCGCGCGGTCGGCCGGAGCGCGCGCCGGCTCTGTCGCCGGTGTTACACAGCGGGCGCGGCTTCGCTGACAGACCGGGGCGCTGGCCGCCGGGAATGTGGTGTGCACCGCAGGGCTTTGCTCTGCGAACCCCGCACCACACCTTCCGCACCCACCCGGAGTCACCCGCCATGAGCCCCATCCGCCGCACCGCCGGCCCCGCCATCCTCGCCGCCACCGCGGCAGCCGCCGTCAGCCTCGGCGCGGCCACCAGCGCGCAGGCCGCCGTGCCCTGCTTCAAGACCTACCCCGCTGGCTGGAAGGTGCAGAACGACGGCGCGCTCGCCGGCGCGCTCCACAGCAACGGCGGCTCGGCCGGCGACCAGGGCCACGGCCGCATCGCCGTCGGCGGCGTCGCCTACCCGGCGCTCGACGGCAACCAGTGCGCGCAGAGCACCGCAGGGATGACGTTTCCGTCGCGCAGCCTCGGCGGCTACACGGTGGCCCGCTCGGTGAGCGAGTCCGGCGGCAAGCTCCGCTGGCTCGACACGATCACGAATCCGGGCGCCGGCAAGATGGTGGCGATCGACGTCGGCCTCGAGGTCCTGGGATCACAGGTCCTCAAGACCTCCGAGAGCGGCAACGACAGCGCCGACGAGGACGACCACTGGTCCGTACACCAGTCTTCGTCGCTGTTCTCGACGCACCAGTGGGGCCAGAAGGGCGCGATCGCGCAGCCCGACGTCGTGTCTGAGGACGGCGGCCCGCGCTGGGAGCACGACGCGGGAGACATGGACGACGACGCCACGCTGCACTACTCGTTCTTCATCGGCGCTGGGCAGACGGTCCGGCTGCTGCACGCGACCGGCACGGCGGCGAGTCTGCAGGTCGGCAAAGCCTCGGCGGCAGACGCAGCGGGCCTGTTCGCCGGTTACACCCGCGCCGTCGCCGACGACGTCGTGAACTTCAGCGACGACCCCGACGGCGACGGCATCACGAAGTTCGCTGACGACTGCCCGAGCGTGAAGGGCGACAAGGCCAACGGCTGCCCGGCCGACATCCTGCCCGTGCCGCCGGCCGATCCCGTCGACCCCGAAGCACCGGCGCCGCCGCAGGGCGGCGACCAGCCTGCGCCGCAGCAGCCCGCTCCCGGCCAGCCC
>JAEYAL010000246.1 GCA_023404805.1 Actinomycetes bacterium
GCTGCGGGCGGAGCGCTCGCGGGCCGAGATGCCGGTGTCGTCGACGGGGGCGGCGAGCGCGTTGACGGCGTGGCTGGCGGGCCTTGAGCTGGCAGGTGCGTCGTCGCGCAGGTGCTCGACGTCGGCCCACCAGGGACGTGCGTTCTGGTTGCTCTGGAGGTGATCCATGGTGCTTCTGGTGCCTACGAGGTCAGCTGACGGGCTCGCGACTGAAAGCCGCTACACGCGAACAACGCGCGATTCGCCCCATTGGGGGATTGGGTCCCCCGCTCCGGTGCCTGCAGCACCGGATTCGGCATGAGCGAACGTAGCAACTTGAAGTCCTCCTGTTGCAGGCAATCCTGCACCACTGGCCGGACGGATCCGTGATCTCGGTCACACCGGAAGACAGCGAACTGCCAGTTTGGTGAGTGAACGATCGTTCTGCGCGCCCCTACTTGCGGGGGTTTCGGCAGCATTTTGGCTCGTTGGCACCTGGACAGACAGGCCACGAGGTCCGGCGGCTGTTGAGCCTCGCGCCCGTTTTTGAAACGGGGTTCAGTGCGGAGCCTCACGCCCCGCGACCTCTTCGAGGTACCGCGCGACGGCTCGGGCGCCTTGCGGGTCAGACAGCCCCGCGGGCATCTGCCCGTTGCCTCGCGCCCGCCCGTTCAACACGGCGTCGACGACGGTGTCGTAGTCCGGCTGCAGCGCGTCGAGGTTCGGCCCGATCGTCGACTGCGCCCCCGCGTCGGCAAGGGTGTGGCAGCGCTTGCAGGCGCTGGTGAAGAGGTCGCGGCCCTGCACCTGCTGGTCGTCGAGCAGCGCACCGGTGTGTGAGCGGTGCTCGCGCTCCCCCGACGAGTACACGACGGCCATCGCCGGCAGGACGACCGCCAGCAGCACGGCGGCAGCGCCGGCGGCGACGCCCGACCAGCGCGGCCAGGGGTCGTCTTCGTGGCCCCGGGGGCGGATGCGCACGCCGTAGATGGCCACGCCGGCCAGCAGCACGGCGAGCCACAGGACGGCGAAGACGGCGAGCAGCACCGCTTTCAGGCTACGGACCAGCCCGCGTCAGCGGCGGCGGCCCTGGGCGAACGACATGACCGGCGGCGCGACCGACCGGAAGTCGCTGGCGTCTTCCTCCTCCCCGGGCTGCGCCTGCGGTTCGGGCTCGGGCGGCTTCGGCAGGCGCCGCAGCTGCGCTTCCTGCTTGCGGGCGAGTCCAGCTTCGAGCGGGATCTGCTCGGCGATGCGCCGCTGCGGCACTGGCGCCGACGCGCCCGCGATCCCTTCGAGCGACTGCACGACGATGTTGATGGCCCCGCCGGCAGCGGGTTGGCACTCCAGGCGGCCGGTCGCGATCACCAGCGGCTCGCTGCGCACGATCAGCCGGTGCCGCTCGGCGACCTGCGGCGGGATGATCAGGTTCGTCGTCCCAGATTCGTCCTCCAGGAGCATGAACGTGACGCCCTTCGCCGTTCCCGGCCGCTGCCGCGCGACCACGAACCCGGCGACCACGACCGGCGTGCCGTGCCGCAGCGCGAAGAGGTCGTCGCTCTTGGTCACCTTGCGGCGGTTCAGGCGCTGGCGCAGCAGCGAGAGCGGATGCTCGCCTGTGGTGAGGCCGGTGGTGGCGTAGTCGGCGAGCATCGCCTGCCAGCGCGAGACGGGCGCAAGCGGCGGCACCTCCGGCAGGTCGAGCGGGAGCGCGAGCTGCACCCCGCCTTTGACGCGCCCGGCCGGGACGGCGACGCCGAGCTGCCACAGCGCGTGGCGCCGGTCGCCAGCGGCGAGGCCGTCGCAGACGCCCGACCAGGCGAGCTGCTCCAGGGCAGCACGTCCCGCGCCCGCGCGCGAGGCGAGGTCGTCGAGTGAGCGGAACGGGCCGCCGCGCCGGCGTTCGGCTACCAGCGCTTCCACATCGCGCTCGCGCACGCCGAGCACGTAGCCCAGGCCGATCCGCACCGCGCTGGCGTGCGGCCCGGTCCCAGCGCCCGGCGCGAGCGCTTTGGCCTGTTCGATCGTGCAGCCCACGTCGCTGCGGTTGATGTCGGGCGCGAGCACGTGGATGCCGCGGCGCTGGGCTTCGTGCACGAGCGTGTCGGGCGGGTAGAACCCCATCGGCTGCTCATCCAGCAGCGAGCAGAGGAACTCGGGGCCGTAGTGCACCCGCAGCCACGTCGACTGGTAGGCGAGCACGGCGAAGGCGGCCGAGTGCGCCTTCGGGAAGCCAAAGCCGGAGAAGCCGAGCACCTTCGCGAAGATCGCCTCGGCCAGCTCCTGGGTCACGTCCGGATGGGTGCGCATCGCGCCCTCGACGAACCGCACCTGGTGCGCCTTCAGCGCCGCCTCGCTGCGCTTGCGGCTCATCGCCCGCCGCAGCGACTCCGCCTCGCCCGCCGTGTAGCCCGCAAACGACTGCGCGACCTCGAGGACCTGGTCCTGGAAGATGATCGTGCCGAGCGTCTCCGCCAGCGGCCCTTCGAGCGAGGGGTGCTCGTAGGGGATCTCGTAGCCCGGGTCGACGCGCCGGCGCTGCCGCCGCTCGATGTACGGGTTGATCGCGCCACCGGTGATCGGCCCGGGCCGCACGATCGCGACCTGCACCGTGAGGTCGTCGAGCGTCTCGGGGCGCGTGCGCATGAGCGACCCCATCTGCGCGCGCGACTCGATCTGGAAGACGCCCATCGTCTCGGCGACCTGGATCGCGCGGTAGACCTGCTGGTCGTCGAAGTCGATCCGCGACAGGTCGATCTTCTCGCCGCGCACGCTGGAGATCAGCTCCACGCAGCGTTCGACGCACGAGAGCATCCCGAGACCGAGCAGGTCGATCTTCAGGAAGCCCGCGTCGCTGCAGGAGTCCTTGTCCCACTGGAGCACTTGGCGGCCCTCCATCGCGGTCGGCACGATCGGGCAGCACTCAAGCACCGGCTGGGTCGCGACGATCATGCCGCCGGGGTGCTGGCCCAGGTGCCGCGGCAGGCCCTGCGCCTCGCGGGCCAGCGCGCAGAGCCACGCCCAGCGGCCGGTCTGGCTGCGGCCGGAGCCGAGCGCGAGGTCGACGTCCTCCTCGATCCGGCTCGTGCTCCAGCCGTCGGTCGCCTGAGCCACGCGCGCGACCTCGGCGGGCGGCAGGCCCAGCGCGAGCCCGAGGTCGCGGACGGCGCCGCGTGCCCGGTAGCCGGGATGCGTGGCGACCAGCGCCGTGTGCTCGCGGCCGTAGACCTCGTGGATGCGCGGGATCAGGACTTCGCGGATGTCGCGCGGGAAGTCGAGGTCGATGTCGGGAAAGGCCGTGAGCTCCTCGTTGAGGAACCGGCCGAGCAGCAGGTCGCTCTCGATCGGGTCGACGTGCGAGAGGCCCGTGAAGTAGCAGACGATCGACGACACCGAGGAGCCGCGGCCGCGGCCTGGCGGCAGCAGCGAGCGCGCGTTGCCGGTGCCGCGCACCTCGAAGGCGACCTGCCGCGCGAGCTCGAGGATGTCGCGGTGCAGCACGAAAAAGCCGGCCAGGCCGTGGCGGTCGATGATCCGCAGCTCGTCCTCCAGCCGCTTTCTGGCCTCAGCTGCGTGCCGCGAGCCGGGCGGATAACGCAGATCGAACTGGGACTCGCAGGCCTCCCGCAGCGTGGTGAGCATCGCGGGGTCCTCTGCGCCCGGGTAGCGGTAGCCCAGGTCGCGGGTGAGGTCGAAGGCCGCACAGCGGTCAGCCAGGCAGACGGTCTCGGCGAGGGCGTCGTCGAGACCGCTGAATCGCCGCGCCATCACCTCTGGCGCGACGAGCACGTGGGCGTGGTTGCCGCGCCGCTGGGCCTCGCTGGCATCCAGGCTGGTGCGCAGCCGCGCCGCGACGAACGCGTCCTGCAGGAACGCGCGCCGCTGGCTGTGGGCGTGCACGTTGCCGGAGACGACCACGGGGACCCCGAGCTGCTGCGCGAGCCGGCGCCGGTTCCGGATGCGGGTGCGGTCGTCGCGCGCGTACGGGCGCTGCAGTTCGACCCGCAGCCCGTCGGCGCCGAACGCCTCCCGCAGCACGGCGAGCCGGGCGGGGTCCTCGATGCCGTGGCTCGCGCAGCCGCTGAGGCAGATCAGGCCGCCGGCATGGGCGGCGACCTGGTCGAGGGTGACCGACGGGTCGGTGCGCTCTCGCTGAGGGTGGTCGCGCGTGTGCTCGTGCGCGAGCGTGAGCAGGCGGCAGAGGTTCTGCCAACCCTCGTGGCTCTCGACGAGCAGCGTGACGTGCTCGTCGGCCAGCAGCGGAGCGACGCCGCGCATGACCTGCCCGCCAGCGCCGAGCCCAGGCGCCGCAGCGGGCTGGCGGCCCTCGTGGACCGGTGGCAGCACGCGGCGGCGGACGGTGACCTCCGCCCCATGGACCGCGGTGATCCCGGCCGCTGCTGCGGCGTGAGCGAACTCCATCGAGCCGGCGACCGAGTCGTGGTCGGTCAGCGCAAGCGCCTGGTAGCCCAGGTCGCGGGCCGCCTCGGCGAGCTCGGCCGGCAGCGAGGCGCCGTCGAGGAACGAGTACGCGGAGTGCGCGTGCAGCTCCGCGTAGGCGGCGCCACGCGGTGATGAAACAGAGCCTGCCATGCGAACACATGTTCGCATGGTCGCCGGGCGCCGTGGTGCCGGAATCTGGACGCTTCAAGCCCCGCGCGGTGGACGCTCGACGTACGGAACGTGCCGTGTTGGCGCGTCATGCGTTAGCGTGATGCCGGTCACTGGACGAACGTCCTAGCCGTTCGTTCGACGTGTCTACGATGGCCACCGTGCCATCTGGTGTCCCGCAAAGGATTGGTGCGATGCTGCTCTCCACCCCGATCTCCGTCCGCCGCGCGCTCGTCCCGTTCGCGGCAGCTGCCCTCACACTGGCCTTGCCAGCGGTAGCTCAGGCGGCGTCCTGCCCGAAGCAGGCGACGACCAAGGCGTTCGCCAAATTCGGCGACGACGCCGACTACGCGCTCGCGCCGCGCGGCGACTTCGAAACCGGCACCGCCGGCTGGTCGCTGTTCAACGCGCGCACGGTCGCGGGCAACGAGACCGCTGGCGTCCTGCCTGGCGTCCGCTCGCTGGGCCTCGGCACAGGCTGGATCTCCGGCCCGACGCTTGTCACGTCGCCGGAGTTCTGCGTCAGCGACGAGCACCCGTACTTCCGGTACCTGCTCAAGGCCAACGGCGCAGTCGGCCTGCTGGCCACCTTCATCAGCTACCGCGATTCCAACGGCTCGCTGGTGCAGCAGCAGGTCAAGTCGAACGTGAGCACCAACCTCTTCCCGGGCAAGTGGAAGCCGTCGGATCTCAACCCGCTCTCGGTCAACCTCGCGATCGGCCCAGGGCAGATCAAGTACGTGCGGCTGGTGTTCGTGACGCCGGCGAGCATGAACGGCGCCGGCTACCAGATCGACAACGTGATGATCGATCCGTATCGGCGCGGCTGACCGCTCGGACACGCTGCTCGCCGCAGCAGATCAGACGCTGTTACGACTTGCCGACCGTTTGGGATGTCCCCCAAAATGCGGGCGCATTGAACGCGGTTCCGGCTGCAAACATGGGGTTTTCACCGAGCCCAACGATCGCTGGACGTGGAGTCCGTGCGGTTACCCGCGCCCCGTGCAACGCTGTGACGAGCGGAAATCGGCCCGACGGGTTCAACTTTCTGTACCTAGGTGACGATTCATACGGAGAGAGCGCTGCTCCCAGCCCCGCACGCGTGCACAAACCCTTGCCTTCCCATCCCCCGCTGACCCCATGGTCTCTGTAGTCACCGATTTCGACGGCGCCGCGGCGACCGCCGCAGACCGGCTGCTCGAAGACTCGTGGGACGGCCGCAAGCAGCGGCTGAGCACCCGCGAGCTCCGCGCCGAGCTGGGGATCACGATCGCGTTCCTGATCGCGGCGACGGCCCTCGCGCTCCTCGCGCCGCCGGCCGACGCACCGGTCACGCTGACCGCTGCCCTGGCCGTCGCGTTCGCGGTCGCCAGCCGCGTGGAGTTCCCCGTCGGCGCCGGCCACGCCGTCCCGACCCAGCTCTTCCTGATCCCGCTGCTGCTGCTCGGCCCGCCGGGCTTCGTGCCGTTGATCGTGCTCAGCGCGCTCGCGGTCGCCGTCGTGTTCGACTGGATGGCCAAGCGCACCCGCCTGGAACGCCTCGTGGAGACCGGCGGCGACGCCTGGCACTCGATCGGTCCGGCCATCGTCTTCGTGGCGGCGGGCCACCCGGGCCCCGATGAGGCGGCCTGGTGGCTCTACGTGGTCGCGTTCGTCGCCCAGCTCTCTTGCGAGATCGGCAGCGCCACGCTGCGCGAATGGCTTGCGCTCGGCATCCCGCCGCAGCTGCAGCTCCGCGTGCTCGGCATCGTCTGGTCGATCGACGTCCTCCTCACGCCCGCTGCCGTCGTCGGCGCTGCGGCGACGGGCGCCCGCTCGATTCCGGCTGCGCCGCTGGCGATGCTCGGTGTCGCCGCCGTGCTCGCCGTCCTCGCGCGTGACCGCAACCAGCGCATCGACCAGGCCCACGCTCGTCTCGAAGCGCTCCACCGAGAGCGCAGCCGCCTGCAGATCGCCGTCTACCGGATCGGTGACGCCTTCGCCTCAAAGCTCGACCTCGACGCCCTCCTCACCATCACCACGCGTGCCGCGGTTGAGGCGCTCGACGCCGATGGCGGCCGCGGGAGCGCGCACCAGGGCCCGGGCCGCAAGCTCGTGCGCCGCGCGACGGTGCACGAAGACGTCGACCTCGAGCCTGCGCTGCGCGCCGCCGAGGACACTGCCGTGGCCCTGGGCTCGGCGACCGTCGCCATGGTCGACGGCGTCTGGGCGCTCGCCTGCCCGATCACGGAGCCGAGCAACGCCGACGCCCACGGCATGATCGTCCTCGCGCGCCGCGCGAGCGCGTTCGCCGACGAGGAGCGCGACCTGCTCCGCCACCTCTGCGAACAGGCAGGCGTCGCCGCCGGCAACAGCCAGCGCCACGAGACGCTGCACCGCCAGGCGCTGACCGACGAGCTCACCGGCCTGGCCAACCACCGCCGCATGCAGGAGCTCCTGGCCCAGGGCGCCGAGCGCCATGGCGCTGCTGGCACGCCGCTGGCGCTGATCCTGTTCGACCTCGACAACTTCAAGCAGGTCAACGACACCCGCGGCCACCAGACCGGTGACCACGTGCTGCGCGCCGTCTCCGACACGCTGCGCGACTGCTGCCGCGCCGGCGACGAGCCCGCCCGCTATGGCGGTGAGGAGCTCGCGATCGTCGTGCAGGGCGCGGCCTTCGAAGAGGTCGTCGCGCTTGCTGAGCGCGCTCGTGCCGCGGTCGCTGCGCTGGAGCTCATCGACATGGAAGGCAACGACCTGCGCGTCTCCACCTCCGTCGGTGTCGCAGAGCTGGGCCCGGACGTCCCGAACGTCGCCACGCTCATCTCCGCGGCTGACGCCGCGCTGTACCGCGCCAAGCACGCAGGCAAGAACTGCGTGCGCACGGCGTCCGAGTCAGCCGACGCGCTGCTCGCCAGCGAGCGCTAGGCGCCCGGCGCCGACTCGGCGGCTCCGGCAGGCCGCGCTGCTCTCCCCCGCGTGACCGCGGGCCTGCCGTTAGGCGGCGGGCTTGACGATCCTGAGTTTGAAGGTGACTGCGAGGTCGGTCCCCTGCGGGCGCTCCAGGACACACCACTTGGGCTTGACCGAGATGTCCTTGGAGAGGCGCAGCTTGGTCGACAGGGCGTCTTCGGCCCAGGTCGTGCTGGCGTCGGCGATCAGCAGCTTCTTCTTGGTCGGGCTGGTGCCCTGGCAGGCGACGACGACCTCGGTGTTCTCGAGGTCGCGGACCAGCTTGTTCTCCTGGCCGTCGACGGGGCGCAGGGTCACGACGATGTCGCGGCCGGTGAGCGAGAAGCTGACCTGCTTCTTGACGTCGAGGCCGACGCGGGTCGGCGTCGCCGGCTTGGGCGTGGTTGGAGCCGGGTCGGCGGCGGCTGCGAGCGGCGCGGCAACGGCGGCGGCGGACAGCACGGCGGCAGAGAGCAGGAGGCGGGGCGCGCGAGACATGGGCCGCAAACCTACCGCGGGCCCAGGCCGCGGCGGCGAAATCCCCGCCAACGGGTCGACCGCTGGTATCTGGGCGCGGGACGGCGCCGGGTGGCGCCGCCCCACGCCGAGATCAGTCGGCGACCGAGCGCTGGTACTGGCGCACGGCCAGCGGCGCGCAGATCGCCACGATCGCGATGGTCCAGAGCAGCGTGTACTCCACCGCGTTGGTCACGGGCCACGGCGCATCTGGATACGACGCTGCGGTCGGGTTCCCGAACAGGTCACGCAGCGCCGTCGCCAGCGAGCTGATCGGGTTCCACTCCGCGAACGTCTGCAGCACGCCCGGCAGGCTGTCGACCGGCACGAACGTCGACGCGATGAACGTCAACGGGAAGATCGCGATGAACGCGACACCCTGCACCGCCTCCGGCGTCGGCAGCGAGCTGCCGAGCAGCACGCCGATCCACGTCATCGCGAACGTGAACAGCACCATCAGGCCGTAGGCCGCGGCGACGTCGAGCGGGCTGGAGTGCGTCCGCCAGCCGACGACGAGGCCCGCGAGCGACATCAGGATGATCGGCAGGAACCCCTTGATCAGGTTCGCCACCGCATGGCCGGCGAGCATCGCGCCGCCGGCGATCGGCAGCGACCGGAAGCGGTCGACCGCCCCGTTCTTGCGGTCGGCAGCCAGGGCCATCGCGACGCCGAACACGCCGAACGTGAGCGTCTGGGCGAAGATGCCGCCCATCAGGAACTCGCGGTACTTCTGCGGGTCGTTGACGCCTTCGATCGGGATCGCGCCGCCGAACACGTAGGCGAACAGCAGCACGAACATGATCGGCTGGATGGTCGCGTCGGTGAGCGCCTCGGGCTGGCGCTTCATGTGGCGCAGCCCTCGCTTGGCGATCACCCACGTGTCGTGGAGCGGCTGGCTGCTGCGGCCTTGGTGCACGTCGGGCGACGGCGGCAGGGTCTTGGTATCGGTTGCGGCGCTCATCGCGAGGCCTCCTGGAGCTGGGCGGTGTCGTCGCCTGCGGTGTCGTCGGTAGCGGGCTTGCCGGTGAGGGTGAGGAACACCTCGTCGAGCGTCGGCTGGCGCATGCCGAGGTCGTCGACTTCGATCGCGGCGTCGGCGAGAGCGACGGACACCGCCGCGAGCGCCGCCACGCCGCTGGTGGTCGGCACCGTCGCCGAGCGGGCCTGCCGGTCGATCTGCGGCTCGGCGCCCGCGCCGCGCTGCAGGATCGCGGCGGCGTGGTCGAGCTGGGCTTCGTCGCGGACGACGAGCTGCAGCTGGTCGCCGCCGACCTTGCGCTTGAGCTCGCGCGAGTCGCCCTCGGCGATCACGCGGCCATGGTCGATCACCACGATGTTGTCGGCGAGGCGCTCGGCCTCTTCGAGGTACTGCGTGGTGAGCAAGAGCGTCGTGCCGCGGCCGACGAGGCCGTCGAGCACGTCCCACAGCTCAGCGCGGGCGCGCGGGTCCAGACCGGTCGTCGGCTCGTCGAGGAACAGCACCGGCGGCCGGGCCACCAGCGTGGCGGCGAGGTCGAGGCGGCGGCGCATGCCGCCGGAGTACTGGCTCGCCAGCCGGTCGCCGGAGTCGGCGAGCGAGAACTCTTCGAGGAGCTGGTCGGCCCGTTTGCGAGCCGCCTTCTTCCCGAGGTGGTGCAGCTCGCCGATCATGACCAGGTTCTCGCGGCCCGTGAGGAGGCCGTCGACGGTCGCGTCCTGCGCCGCGAGGCCCAGGTTCCGGCGCACCTCGACGGCCTGCGTGAGGACGTCGAAGCCCGAGACCCTCGCCGTGCCGGCGTCGGGCTTGCTCAGCGTGGTGAGGATCCGGACCGCGGTGGTCTTGCCCGCGCCGTTCGGGCCGAGCACGGCCGTCACCGTGCCGGCTGGCACGGTCAGATCGACCCCATGCAGGGCGGTTTTTGAGCCGAAACGCTTCACCAGGCCCTTGGCCTCGATCGCGTTTCCCGAAGACGAAGTCATGCGGAGCACCCTCGCACATCTGAGAAAAAGGTGCAAGCCTTGTAAAAATCGTGTGAGAGTACTTTTTGGCGATAGGCTGAGGAGCGATGCACCGCAAGCCCCCACGCGACGACGAGCCCGCCTCCGGCGGCGGGCGCCCCGCGGTGGGGCCGCTCCTCGAGGCGATGGGCCTGCGCGAGCGCAAGAAGGCCCGCACGCGCCTGCAGATCTCCGACATCGCAACCAAGCTGTTCCTCGACCGCGGGTTCGACGACGTCACGGTCGCGGAGGTCGCGAAGGCCGCGAACGTGTCGGTCAAAACGGTCTTCAACTACTTCGGCGCCAAGGAGGACCTCCTCTTCGACCGCGAGCCGGAGTGGCTGGCGTCGATCGACGCCTTGCTGGCTGCTCGCGGTCCGGGGGCTGGCCTGCTCGTGGTGCTCCGGGCCGACCTGGAGGTGCGATGGCCCGCCCTCGACTTCGGCCGGTGGGACCTGCTCACCGAGGAAGCGGCCGCCGGCCGCCGTCGCTTCTACCAGCTGATCGCCGACCATGCTGGCCTGCGCGCCCGCCAGCTGCAGATGAGCGAGCGTCTGCGCGAGCGCTTCGTGGAGGCGGCGGGGGCGGATCTCGGAGCAGGCGAACCCGACGCCGTGGTGGCGGGCACGCTCATGCACGCCGCCTATACGACCACGGGGATCGAGCTCGTCAGCCGCCTGCTCGCGGGCGGCCCAGCCAAGGACGCCGTGCGCCACGCCCGCGGCATCGGCCTCAAAAGCCTGGACGTGCTGATCCGCGCGTACGCCGGCACGCCGCTGGTCGACGGACCGCCCGCCCGCTGAGCTCCTCACCGGGCTGCCCCTGCCACGCCGCAGTCCAGGCGCGTCTCCCAGACGCCGTGCCCCGGGCGGGAGCGCTGCTCGTCGAGCAGCCCGATCGCCCGCTCGCTCGTGAGGGCGGCGCCGAGCTCGCGCAGCGGCGGCAAGCTCGCCACCGAGCTCGATCGTTTCTGGTCGGTGAGCGAGAACGTGCGGTCGTCGAGGGCTGCGGCGCTCGCAGCTGCGTCGCCCAGCGCGCGCATCGCAGCGGCGTCGGCGGGATCGCGCCGCC
>JAEYAL010000292.1 GCA_023404805.1 Actinomycetes bacterium
CTTCCGGCGTGAGCTCCTCCACTCCCGAGGCGACGCCGCGGCGCCGGGCCGGCGACCACTCCCCCACGCGGGCGCGGCTGCTTGCCGCCGCCCGCGAGGTGATCGAGGCCGGCGGCTACAGCGGCGCGTCGGTGCTCGCCATCGCCGACCGCGCGGGCGTCGCATCCGGCACGCTCTACCGGCACTTCCCGTCGAAGGCCGAGCTCTTCGTGGAAGTGTTCCGCGACGTTTGCGGCCACGAGATGCAGGCCGCCGAACAGGCCGCGGCCAACCGCGCTGCCGATGGGCCGCTCGCGCAGATCGATGCGATCATCGCCGTGTTCGCCGAACGCGCGCTCGCCAGCCCGACGCTCGCGTGGTCGCTGATCGCCGAGCCCGTCGACCCTGCGGTGGAGCGCGTGCGCCTGGAGTTCCGCGCTGCCTACCGCACGACCGTCGCCGCGTTCGTGCACGCGGCGGTCGCCGCCGGCGAGCTGCCGGAGCAGAGCGCGGAGCTCACGGCGACGGCCCTCGTCGGCGCGGCCAACGAGGTCCTCGCTGGTCCGCTCGCCCATCCGCGATCAGACGCCGACGCCGCCGAGGTGACCGACGCGCTCCGCACGCTGTGGCGCCGCGCCGCCGGCGGCTAGAAGCGGGCCGGACGGCCGCGGGTTTCAGCGTCCTGGGCGGCGCGGCGGCCATCGACCGCGTAGGCGCCCGGAGCCGGCGCGGCGCGGTCAGCTACGGGCAGGGGGCGGCGCCGCGCCCGTCGCCTACAGATTGCTGGACATAACGCCGATCATCCGAAGGATGGCTGCGGTCTCCGCGCAGCCCTCACCAGATGCCGTCCCACGACTCCGCACCCGCTGAACCTGTCCTGCCCCTGCAGGGGCTGGTGGAGATCGCGCGGCTCGTCGGAGCGCAGACGCCGGTCGACGAGCTCCTCGACAGCATCGCGTGGCTGGCCGCCAGGACGCTCGGCTTCCGCGCGGTGGCGATCAACCTCTACCGTCCGGCCGACGACGTCTTCGAGGTCGCGACCGTCGCCTGCCAGAGGCCCGAAGCGGCCGAAGTGCTGCTCGGCGACCGCTCCAGCGCCGAGGTGCTCCCCGGTCTCCTCGTGCCGGAGTTCGAGGTGCACGGCGCGTACTTCATCCCCGCCGGGTCGTTCGACTGGGACTCCCTCGATATCGCGACGTACCACCCGCCGGCCGTGGCGCCGGTCGATCTCGACGACCCCGAGGCGTGGCACCCAGGCGACGAGCTGCTCGTGCCGATGCGCAGCGCCAGCGGCGAGCTGCTCGGCATCCTCTCGGTCGGCGATCCCGCCGACGGGCGGCGGCCCGGCCGTCTGCGCCTGCAGGCCCTGGTGGCGGTCGCGAGCCACGCGGCGCTGGCGGTCGAGCAGCGCCAGGTCGACGCCACCGCGGCCGAGCACGCCGCCGCCCTGGAGCGGCTCTTCGCTGTCTCCTCCCGCCTGAGCCAGACGCTCGACCCCGGGCCGACCCTCCGCATGATCCGCGATGCGGTCGACGAGGCGCTCGGGTTCGCTGAGGTGACGCTGGCGCTGCGCGACGACCGCGAGCTGGCGGCCGCTGCCGCGCAGGCGCTGCCGCAGTCGTCGCTCGTGATGTCGATCGAGGAGATCGAGGCCCTGCTCGAAGCTGGCGAAGAGCGCGAGGGCACGTTCCTGCTGCGCGAGGCGCAGGTGGCTGCGCTGTGGCCCGGGCCGCCGCCGAGCGCCTGCGCGGGCGCCGGCCCGAGGGCGTTCCGCGGGCACCTGCTGCTCAGCCCGCTCTTCGACGACCAGGGCGAGACGGCAGGCCTGCTCGCCGTCGCTGCGCCGCGCGACCGCCAGCTGCCGGACGACGCGCGCCTGCGGACGCTGACGATGTTCGCCGGACAGGCCGCCGCCACGCTGCATTCCGCGGCGGGCCGGGCGCTGGAGCAGGAGCGCGAGCGGGCCGAGCACCTCGCCGCGCACGACCTCCTGACGGGGCTGCCCAACCGCGACGCCTTTCTGGCCGCGCTGCGCGACCGGCTCGATGAGTACGCCGACGGCGAGGCCGCCCGAGCCGTGTCGGTGCTGTTCCTCGACCTCAACGACTTCAAGATCGTCAACGACGCCCGCGGCCACCACGACGGCGACGAGCTGCTCCGCGAGGTCGCCACGCGGGTGCAGACCGCCGCCCAGCCGCATGGCGTGAGCCGTCTCGGCGGCGACGAGTTCGCGGTGCTGGTGGACGGCACCGAGGACGACGCCCACGCGATCGCCGAGCGGATCCACGCGGCCTTGCGCGTGCCGGTGGCCGTCAGCGGCGTCCCGCACCGCGTGAGCGCCGGGATCGGCATCACCACCGCGGCGCCGGGCCAGAGCGCGTCTGAGGTGACGCAGCACGCCGACATCGCGATGTACCAGGCCAAGGCCGCCGGCCGCGGCACGGTGGCCTACGACGCGTCGACCGACCAAGCCGCGTCCCGCCTGGCGACCGAGACCGCGCTGCGCGCCGCACCGGGCCGCGGGGAGCTGGAGCTCCACTACCAGCCGATCGTGTCGGCCCGCGACGGCGCGCCGGTGTCGCTCGAGGCCCTCGTGCGTTGGCGCCGCGACGGGCAGCTCGTGCCGCCCCTCGACTTCATCCCCCTCGCCGAGTCCTCTGGCGCGATCGAGGCGATCGGCCGCTGGGTGATCGGCGAGGCTGCGCGCCAGGCGCGCGTCTGGCAGGGCGAGGGCCTCGAGGTGCCGCCGATCGCGGTCAACGTGTCACCGCGCCAGCTGCGTGGCGGCGACCTCGCCGAGACGGTCGCGACCGCGCTGGAGCACTACGGCCTGGACTCGTCGGCGCTGTCGATCGAGCTGACGGAGTCGGCGCTGCTCCCCGACCTGCGGGCCGACGCCCAGCTGCAGGAGCTGCGCGAGCTCGGTGTCTCCTGCGCGATCGACGACTTCGGCTCCGACTACTCGTCGCTGGACCGCCTGCAGGCCCTGCCCGTCGACGTGCTCAAGATCGACCGCGCGTTCATGCGCGAGGTGCCGGACTCCCTGCGGGCGACCGACCTGCTGCACGCCATCATCGGCCTGGCCGACGCGCTGCAGCTCGAGGTGGTCGTCGAGGGCATCGAGACGGCCGAGCAGCATGCCGAACTGCGCGCCGCACGCACCGGGCTGCAGCTGCAGGGCTTCTACTTCAGCCGGCCGCTGCCCGCCGACGAGCTGGCGGCCTGGCTCGCCTCGCGGCTCACCCGCGCCGCGTAGACAGCATCACCACTCGCGCCGCGGGGCGCCACCGGGTGAACGTTCTTTTTCTTCCCCTATAGGGGCAACTAAAGAACGTTCAGTGGGCGCTAGTCGATCTGGCGGCCCAGGATCGAGATGAAGCGGGCGATCTTGCCACGCTCTTCGTCGTCGAGCGGGCCGCCCGATTCGACGAGCAGCGTCATCTGGCCGCGGTCCTTGGCCCACTGGCGGGCTTCGTCGCTGAAGCCGCCGTCGATCCAGACGAGCGGGAGGCCGTGGGCGTGCTTGCGGACGGTCTCTTCCTGCAGCGTCCGCGTCGCCTCGTGGCGGAGCACCATGACGGCTTCGGCGCCGAGCGTGTGCGAGGCGGCGCTGATGGCGTCGATCCCGCCTTCGTCGGCGAGGAAGGTGACGTTGCCGTCGGTGAGGACGTCGGTGGCCCAGCCTTCGGGCGCGCCGTCGAGCGCGGCAGCGCGGGTGACCAGACGGAAGATCGGCGTGCTCACGCCCCGAACGGTAGCGACTGTTCGCTCGTCACACAGCGGACGCTGCGCCGACGGCCCAGGCGGGGCCCGATCGACCCGGTTCTGGGCCTGTGGGTTGCGGCACCTCCGGTCCGGTCGTCGAACCCCTAGGCTCCGTGGTTCGACAAATGCCGGACTCGCCGCTCGTCACCACTAGCGAACGCGTGCTCACGGTCCTCGAGAAGGAGGCCGTGCTGCGAACGCCGTTCGATGTCGCCCTCATCGAGGCGATCCGAGCCATCCCCGGGCGCGTGTTCGATCCACGCACGAAGTACTGGCACGTGGGCCTGGCGAATGAGCGGCCGGCGTCGCTGCTGATGCTCCTCGACCACTTCCCCGGCGTGTCGGTCGACGAGGACGGCGAAGCGCACCTGCGGGAGCTGGCGCTGAAGCGGCCCACGACGTTCGGGTTCGAGCTGGTGCAGCCGGTGAAGGGCGCCTCGGCGTGCGTGAGCCTGATGGACCACTGGCGCGACCCTGAGATCCACGGGCTGCTCGAGCGCTTCGACCACTTCGTGCATCCGGAGGTCGGCCGGATCAGCTTGGTGCTGACGCCTCCGTCGGCGCTGGCGGTGCAGGAGCTGCACGACCGCCGCAAGGACGTGCTGTGGACCCGCAAGCTCGCTGAGCACGTCGGCACGCTGGCGGCGCGCGCCCGGCCGAAGCTGGAGCGCACCGACGACGACCCCGTCTCTGGCCCGGGCGGAAGCGGCGCCGATGGCGGCGGCGCGTCGCTGGATGGCCGCTGGCTGACGGTGCGGTTCACCGAGGGCCGCAGCCGCGTGTTCATCACGACGTCGCAGCCGGCCGAGGTGATCGCGGCGCTGCCGGGGGCCGAGGCCGACGGCTTCCAGGTGGTCGTGGCGCCGGCGAGCCGCCTGGTCGCGGCGGGGCTGGCTGGGCTCCAGGCGGGCGGCCACCAGCTGCAGATGTCGCCGACGGTGCGCCAGTGGCTCGAAGCTTCGCTGCGGTGGGACGGCCATGTGACGGCGATGTCGGTCGGCGGCGAGCCGCGCTTCCGGATCAGCGGCGAGGACGAGGCCCACCCGACGCTGCTCGACGACGACCCCGTGGTCCGGCAGGACGCCGAGACGTGGCTCGTGCCGATCACGCCCGAAGGCGCCGAGGTGATCTCGGACCTGCTCGATGCGGAGCCGCTGATCAAGGTCGACGCGAAGGCGCGGCGCTGCCTGGAGGCGCTCGACCAGCGTCCGGATGAGCCGGTGCGCCCGGCGCTGCTGGTGGCCGAGGCCGCCGGCGACGGGCAGACCGAGTTCCGCCTGACCGTGATGTGGGACGACGACGCTGCGAAGGACTTCGCAGCGCTGCCGGGTGCGGGCGGCGGTGGCACGTCGCTCACCAAGACGGATGTCGCGACGGCCGTCGGCGACGCGTGGAACGCGGGTGCGCTGCGCGAGTACGCCGACCGTTACGACCTCGATGTCGACGACGACACGGAGGCGGTGCTCACGGCGCTGTCGGTCGACCACGAGCGGGCCGAAGAGATCGTCTCGATGTCGCAGGCCACAGAGGGCGCCGAGCTGAGCTTCGCCCACCTGCCCGGCGGCGATCCGATGCCGTTCCAGGTGGCTGGCGTGGAGTACGCGCTGGATCGCCGGCGCACCTTCATCGCCGACGAGCAGGGCCTCGGCAAGACGCTCCAGGCGCTGCTCACCGTCGAGCAGGCTGAGGCGTTCCCGGCCGTCGTGCTCTGCCCAGCCTCGCTCAAGCTGAACTGGAAGCGCGAGATCGGCCGCTGGCTGCCGCACCGCAGCATCCAGATCCTGGCCGGGCGCAGCCGCGTGCCGCTGGAGGCCGACCTGATCGTCCTGAACTACGAGATCGTCGAATCGCACGGCGATGCGCTGGCCGCGATCGCCCCGGGCGCTTTGGTCCTCGACGAGGCGCACTACTGCAAGAGCCCGAACGCCAAGCGCACGCGCGCCGTGCAGCAGCTCGCCGACAAGCTCCCCGACGACGCCCTGCGGCTGGCGCTCACCGGCACGCCGCTGGTGAACCGCCCGAAGGAGCTCGTGCCGCAGCTGCGGATCCTCGGGCGCCTCGCCGAGTTCGGCTCAGGGGCCGGATTCGAGCGGCGGTTCGGGTCGGCCGAGGAGCGCGAGCGGCTCCACTGGCATCTGCGGCGCACCTGTTACCTGCGGCGCTTGAAGAAGGACGTCCTGCCGCAGCTGCCGGAGAAGCAGCGCGCCGTCGTCCCGCTCACGCTCAGCAACCAGGCCCAGTACGAGCGGGCCGAGCGCGGCTTCATGGAGTGGCTCGTGGAGCAGTTCCGTGGGTCCGAAGAGCTCAGCCAGCGGCTCAATGCGGCGTTGCGCAGCCAGGCGCTGGTCAAGATCGGCGCGCTCCGCAAGCTCGCGGGCCACGGCAAAGTCCACACGGCCGTGCACTGGATCCAGGACTTCTTGGAGTCCGGCGAGAAGCTCGTCGTCTTCGCATCGCACCGCGAGGTGCAGCACGCGCTCGCCGAGCACTTCCCGGACGCCGTCCACATCCTCGGCAGCGACTCGCCCGAAGCGCGTGATGCCGCCGTGCAGCGCTTCCAGTCCGACCCGTCCGTGCAGCTCTGCGTCTGCTCGCTGAAGGTCGCCGCGCACGGCCTCACGCTCACCGCCGCGGCCAATGTCGCCTTCGTGGAGCTCGGTTGGACTCCCGCCGAGCACGATCAGGCCGAGGACCGCTGCCACCGCATCGGCCAGGAGGACTCGGTCACCGCCTGGTACCTCATCGCCACGAACACCATCGATGAGCGCGTCGCCGCCCTGATCGAGCACAAGCGCGAGATCGTCGGCTCCATCACCGACGGCAAGACCATCGGCGACATCCCCGCCATCGACGCGATCCTCGCCGACTACCTCGGCGTCCCGGACGACGACGCGGCGCCGGCCGGCGCAGGCGCGGCCGCGTGAGCCGCCTCCAGCTCCTGCGGTCGATCCTCATCGGCCTCAGCGTCGGCGCGGCGTTCTCGATCGCCACCTCTGCCCTCACCGGTCCGGCGTTGCTGCTGGCGTACTTCGGGTTCCTCGCGGCGCTGCTCGCTGCGTTGAGCTTCACGATCCCGGCGAACCTGTTGCGGCTCTACGAGCAGGTTGAACCGGAGCTGGCCGAGCGGTGCCCGCGCTGCGAAGCGGCTTCGCGGACCGCCGCCGGCTGGTGCGCGAGCTGCACCGCGGAGCTCCACGCCTCCGAGTCGCGTCTCGCCGACCCGGCCGCCAGGTTCTTCCAGTGCGCGGAGGAGCACGACTGGCGTGGCGTGCGCGGCAGCATGGCGCGGCGCGTCGTGGCCATCGCGCCGAACGGGAAGCCGCGCGTCATCGGGCGGCGCCGGTGGCTCTGCACCAGCCGGCTCCTGCACCTGCTCACCACGAGCACGACACGCCTCGAAGCGACCTATCGGGACCCGCGCGACGCCTCGGTGTCGTGGCTCCGCAGCCAGGCGACCATCAGCTCACGCCTGTTCGGACGCGCGCGCACCGTCACGAGCGTGACGCGGTGCGACCACGAGGGAGACCTGGTCACCGCGCTCTCCCTGCACGCGGCGCTTCCGGGCGCGGCAGGCGTCCGGCCGGCTGGCACGATGTCGGCGCCCGAGCCGGCCTAACCGCCAGACCGCAGGGGCGTGCGCGCCCGCCAGGCAGCGCAGCTCCGGATCCGGCGGCGAGCGTTGACGCCGAAGCCGGAGCCGTGGCGGCCGAGCGGCCGCAGGGGCCCGCTCACCGACGACGGCCGTGACGCCCTCCGCAGCGAGCGCTGCCCGGAGGCGACACGCCCCATGTGACCAACCGCGGCTTGCGCCGCGGCGCCCAGGCGTATCGTCGGAGGCGCGATGCAGTCCAGTGATCTCGAGGCGCTCGGCGCCCTGGCGGCCGCCGCCGCGGCCGGCACGACCGACGCCGCCGCGGGCACCCATGCGGCGATCGCCACGCGCGTCTTCGACACCATCGGCCCAGCCGCCGACCCCGTGCGCCGGATGCACGACGGCATCAGCCGCGCGGTCTACCGGACCGTCCGCGCGGGCGTCCATGGCTCGGCGCTCCACGGCAGCCGCGCCTGGGCCCGCAACCAGCCGCGCGACTACACACCGCTGGACGCGACGCCCGCCGGCCTCGTCGCGGTCGGCGCCGTGAACGGCATCTGGGGCGACTACCTCGTCGAGACCCAGAACGCGCTGGCGCAGCCGATGACGCTGCGTCCCGCCGCCGGAACGTGCCCGTCCGCGATGCAGCCCCGTCCCGCCGGCGGCGGCCCGGCCATCACCGCCGACGCCCCCGGCCTCGCCGCGGCCTACCCCGAGGCCACCGGACGCGTCGCAGTCTTCCTGCACGGCCTGTGCGAGACCGAGCTGGCATGGAACGGCGTCGACCTCAGCCGCAAGCAACGGCCCGCCGAGCCGCCTGTCCCCTTCGGCGATCGTCTTCGCGACGATCTCGACTTCACCGCCGTCTACGTGCGCTTCAACAGCGGCGCGCGGATCTCGCAGAACGGCCGCGACCTGTCTGCCCTGCTCGACCAGCTCGTCCACCACTGGCCGGTGCACATCGACGAGCTGGTGCTCATCGGCCACTCGCTCGGCGGCCTGGTCGCGCGCAGCGCCTGCCACTACGGCGAGATCGACGGCTGGGACTGGACCGAGCGCGTCCGCCACGTGTTCTGCCTCGGATCACCGCACCTCGGCGCCGACCTGGAGAAGGGCGTGCACCTGCTCGACTGGGCGCTCGGCCAGTTCCCGGAGACGCGCGCGCTCGGCGGGCTGCTGCGGCGGCGCAGCGTCGGCGTGAAGGACCTGCGCTTCGGCGCCGTCACCGAAGCCGACTGGGACGGCCACGACCCCGACGAGTTCCTCAAGGACCGGTGCCAGGAGACGCCGTTCTTGCCGAGCGCGCACTACTACTTCGTCGGCGCGCAGCTCAGCGACGGGCCGCTCGGCCGGGCGCTCGGCGACCTGCTCGTGCGGGACCCCAGCGCATCGGGGATCGGCCGCTCGCGCGAGGTCAAGTTCAAGGTCGAGCACGGGCTGCGCCTGACCGGCCTCAACCATTTCGACCTGCTCACCCACCCAGACGTCTACGCGCAGCTGCGCTCGTGGATCGAGCGGGTGGGGTTCGCGGCCGCGGCAGAGGTCGCCGCGCTCGACTGAGGGACGCCTCCGGCAGGGCCGCGGCGCTCGGGCCGATCCGGGTTCGCCGGCGGCTACGAGGTGCTGGCCCGCTCGACGGCGGCCGGCGCGAGGCCGAACGCGTTCAGGACGACGACCACGCCGATCACGGGCACGGTCGGCAGCAGGCGGGCGGTCGCGCGAACGCGATCCATGCGGGACATCAACATCAGGGGCTCTCTCTCCTGGGGACGCAGCGCCGAAGGGACGGGACGCTGTCTCGCCACTAATCGGCACTTCGGGACCGGTCTTGAGTGGCAACGCGCCCATGCCAAATTTGCACGCGTCCCCCGGTCAACCCTCCCCGGTACGGGAACCGGATGAACGCCCTGGTTTGACCTCAAAAGTTCATCTGGGTATCCGATACTGGGAGTGAGGCAAGCAATCATGTTCTCCCTGCATCCGACCACTTCACCTCTCCCGCAGAACGCCACGGTCCACGTGCGTCTGCGCTGGCACAAGGGCCTGCTCGGTCTGCCCCTCCTCACGCCGGCCGTCACGGTCGACAACCGCCGCCCGCGCACCTAGCGCCATGTCGGCCGCACCGCGCGCTGCGGCCGCCGAAGCGGGCTGCGCGCGCTGAGATCATGGCCGCCGTCCGGCACCGCGTCATGATGGCGCTGTGCCGCCGACGCAGGACCGCGCGATCCTCACCGTGCTCGAGCACGTCCTCGACACGCAGGAGGTCGACGAGTTCGCCCGCGCGCTGCTCGTCGGCTTGCACGCGGTCGTCCCGTCGGACTGGGTCGCGCTGAACGGCATCGGCCCTGAGCCCGACGACATCTGGGCGATCACCAACCCGGCGACGCCAGAAGAGCTCTTCCCGGTGTTCCAGCGGCTCGCGCAGCAGAACCCGCTGATCGCCCGGCTGGCGCGCACGCAGGATGGCCGCGCCTACCGGTTCTCCGACGAGGTCTCGCTGGAGGAGCTCCACACGCTCGAGATCTGGCAGGAGGTTTACGCGCACATGTCGATCGACTTCCAGATCGCGTTCACGCTGCCTGCCACGCGGGACCACTTCCTCGGGGTCGCGCTGAGCCGCAAGCACGAGGACTTCACCGACGCAGAGCGCGACATGCTCAACGCCATGCGGCCGTTTCTCATCCAGGCGTTCCGCAGCGTCGTGGCGTTCGACCGGCTCCGGCGCGGGCTGCATCCGGAGCCGCTGATCCTCGACGAGGCGACGCGCGACGAGTACGGGCTGACGCCGCGCGAAGCGGAAGTGCTCGGCTCGGTCGTCGTCGGCCGCACGAACCAGGCGACCGCGGACGCTCTCGGGCTCAGCGTCCGCACCGTGCAGAAGCACCTAGAGCGGGCCTTCCGCAAACTCGGCGTGAAGTCGCGGACCGAGGCGGCCGCGCACCTGTTGGCGCGGCCAGCCGAGCCGCGGCCTGGCGTCAGCACCTGATCGCCGCCAGCGCGGAACCCGGTCTCGCGGCCTCGCGACTGGACGTCCTTGCTCACTTAGCCTGGCCGAGTTAGCCTCTGGCGCATGCGCGCTCCCGTCCGCCGGCTCTCCACGGCCGCCGCCACCGCCGCCGCCTTGATCGCTGCGGTTCCGGCAACCGCGTCCGCCACGGGCGTCGCCTACCTCGACGACAAGGAGGTCTGGGTCTCGTCGCTCGACGGCGCGCAGAAGCTGCGCCTCAGCAATGGAGAACACGACTGGACCGCCGTCGGCCAGAACGACGCCGGATTCGTGATCGGCGTGCGTCTGGAGGCCGGGAAGATCCCTGAACTGTCGACGTTCACGATCTGGAAGCCCGACGGCACGGTCAAGGACTTCGGGCCACTGGCCGGAAAATCCAACGGCGGCTCTAGCGCCTACCCCCTCGGCCTTGAGCTGACGCCCGACGCGGGCGTGGTCATCTACGGCTACTCGAACCTCGTCTACGGCTTCCCGGTCAGCACGCTCACGCGCGGGTTCTTCGTGCTGCCGTCAGCGACGCGCGTATCGCCGACAGGCGGCCCCCTCTCGGTGTCGGCCGTCCGCTACCCCGCGCTGGTCGGCTCGCGCGTGATCGGTTCGCCGGACGGGCACGCGATCGCGGTGCAGGACACCTCGTCGGTCGCCGCCGACACCTTCGCCGGCTGGCCCGGGATCGAGGTCAACAGCCCGTGGGAGATCGACGACGTCGAGGTCGCTGCCACCGGGAAAGCGCTCGCGCTCGGGGTCTACCACGCCACTGACTCGACCCAGCCCCGCCGCGTCATCGCCGTCCCGGCACCGGGTCTCGGCGAGGCGCCCGTCGACCTCGACTCCGGTCCGGCGGTCGACGTCGGCGACTGCTGGCTCGGGACCGGAGAGTCCACGCAACCGAGCTTCTCCCCAGACGGCGCTTCGCTGGCCTGGGCGGAAGCCGGCGGCGTCGTGGTTGCGGGCGCGCCGCTGGCCCAGATCACGACGCCGCCCGACAACCTCTGCACGTTCAGCCGGCCGAAAACCGTCATCTCGGCGACCGGTTCGTACCCGTCGATCGGCGGGATCGACGTTGCGGCGATCCTCGCGGCACGTGCTCCCGCTCCAGCCGGCCCCGGCGCCGCCGGCCCGGGCGGTGCGAACGGCCCCGTCACGATCGGCGGCCCCGGGTCGGCGCCGCCGGCGGTCACGACCAAGGCCGGCACCGTGAAGCTCTCGGCGCTCGGGAGCAAGAGCGGCGCGAGTGTTCAGGTGACGCCGAACGTCTCTGGCAAGGCGACGTTCACGCTGACCGTCGACCCGAAGACCATCGGCAAGACGGGCAAGAAGCCGGTGACGATCGCCACCGGCAAGGCGACGCTGACCAAGGGCAAGAGCGCGAAGGCCAAGCTCAAGGCGAACGCGGTCGGCAAGAAGTCCGCCAAGAAGCTCAAAAAGAAGAAGGCGACGCTCGTGATCAAGGTGGCTGGCACCACCACGAGCATCAGCGTCACGCTGACCTAGACGGGGCGGGCGCGCGTCACGCTGACGCTGACGTAGACGAGGCCTGCGCGCGCAGCGAGGCCAGCGCGCGCGGGGTCCGCGGCCAGCGCGCGCCGGCTAGTCGCGGCCGGGGTAGCGCTGGTGCAGCATCAGCACGTTGCCATCGGGGTCGCGGAAGTGGGCCATGTGGCAGACGCCGGTGTCCATCGTCGGCGCCGCGAAGGTGACGCCGCGCGCTTCGAGCGTCGCGCGAGCCGCTTCGATGTCGGCGACGCCGAGGGCGATCGGCACGCTCGTCGCCGAGAACGCGATCCCGACAGCCTCCGCGTTGATCACGCTCAGCGTCAGGTTGCCGGTCTCGAACTCCGCGCCGATCGCCGGGCCCTCCCCGCGCTGGTACACCGGCCCTTCCTCGAGGCCGATCACGTCGCGGTAGAACGCCCGCGCCGCCTCCAGATCCTGTGTCGGGATCGAGACGAAGTCCGTGTGGATGACGACGGGCGCGGCGGTGGTGCTCATGCCGCGATGCTCGCCGCCGCAGCTGGCCCCGTCAAGCCGCAGGCTGCGGGGCGCGCTACTTCTTCTTCGGCTTCTCGGCCTTGAAGGTGATCTCTTTGGAGCTGACCTTGTTCAGGGTCCCGTCGGGCTGCTTCTCCATGATCCGCAGCGTCACCTTGAGCTTCTTCTTCTTTTTGAGAAGCGTCTTGGCCTTCTTGGAGAGCGAGACCTTGATGTCCCTCGTCTCGCCGCCTGAGAGCGTCACCTCGGTGCGGCCCAGCTCGACGGTCTTCGGCTTCTTGGGCTTCTTCGGCGCGCCCAGCGTCAGAGACTCTTTGGTCCCCGGGAAGCCGGTCACGTAGTCGTGGGAGTCGAGCAGGTAGACGAGCGAGCACTTGTCCTGCGGCGGGCCGACGCAGATCTGGCGGACGTTCACGTCATTACCGACCGGCGGGCTGATCTTGGCCTGGCCGACCGTCGCGGGTTTGATGACGACGGGCGCCGTCGACGCTGGCGGCGCGGCCGTCCCGCCTCCAGGCGCCTCGCCGCCGGGGGTGCCGCCGCCAGGGGTCTCGCCGCCGCCTGCGGGCGGTGTTGTCGTCGTGCCGAAGCTGAGCCGACCGAGCTTGCCGGGAGCTGACGCGGTGTTCAGCAGGTAGTAGACGTCGCCGTTCGCCGTCGGCTCGACCGTGAGCGGGCCGTCGTTGCCCGTCTTGTAGACGGTCGCCGTCGTCGGCGTCGCACCTCCGCCCGGGGCGATCTTGATGATCGCGTTGGCGCTCTGGTTGACGAACGGGCCTCCATACTCGGCCAGCCAGATCGAGCCGTCGGCCGCGGCGCGGATGGCGAACGGCTTCCCGCCCGACAGGCCGGCGCCGAAGGTCGCGATCGAGTAACTGGTGAAGGTGAGCGCGCCGGGGTCGAGGCGCCCGACGGAGTTGTTGATCTGGTTCGTGAACCAGACCGCGCCGTCCTTGCCCACGGTCACGTCCGTCGGGCCGGTGCCCGTGAACGAGCCTGAGCACGGCGACACCCCGAGGCACGGCGTGATCAGGTACTCGTCGTAGCCGGAACCCTTGGTGTGGCCGATCCGGTAGCCCGGGTTGCCGGGGTCGGACTCCACGAACCACGCCTCGCCCTTGCCGTCCGGCGCGGCGCCGCGCGGCTTGGCGTCGTACCGCAGCGAGACGAGGCTCGTCTCGTCGTTCTGCTGTGCGATGTTCTTGGACTCGTTGAGCCCCAGGCCGCCGTCGGTGCTCGCCATGCGGTTCCCGGGGAAGTAGTGGGAGCCGGCAGGTGATTCGGCGTTCGATGCGCTGTGCTCAGCGATGAAGGTGCGTTTGCTGGCGGGGTCGTAGGCGACGCCCCACAGCCCGATCTTGTTCGGCTGGACGTTGGTCGAGAACGGGCTGCCGCCACCGGCCGCGAGCACGGACGCGTTGCCGTACCCGTACATCCCGTCGCTGCGCACGAACCAGATGCGGCCGTTGTCGTCGTCGAAGTCGAGTGCGCGGACCTGCGTTGCGCAGCACGGAGCCCCGACGTAGGTGGGCGTCGGCCACAGCGTGATGCCCGCGTCGGTGTCGGCCACGCCCTGCGACGGGACGAACCGGCCGATCCGCGGCGTGCTTTGCGCGTTCGCGTCGCCCGTCGAGAACCAGACGTTGCCGCTGGCGTCGGACGTGAGCCCGCTGCCGGCCGTGACGCCTGCCGGGAGCGCGTAGGTCGTCGTAGTCTCGGCGCTAGCCGGCGCGGCTGCGGCCGCGAGGCAGGCGGCGACGGCGGCGGCGGCGATCGTCGCGAGGGGGTGGCTCCGCATGCCGCGATCATCGCGTAGCAGGCGAGGCGTGTCACCCCGTTGTACGCAGAACCGCGTAGGTCGAGGTCGACGCGGGGTAGGAGGCCGGCGCGGCGGTAGAGGTCCACGCGGAGGTTGGGGTCCACGCGGAGGCGGGGGTCCACACGGGAGGCGGGGCCCAGGCGACGATGGTGGACGGCCCGCGCCGCGGCCGCTCAGCTGGCGGTGTCGGGCGGGTCGGTGCCGTAGACGAGCAGGTACACGGCCCGGCTCAGCTCGGCGGCCATGCCCGGCAGCGCGGCCGCCCCCTCGGCTCGCAGCACCGTCGTGGCGGGCAGGTCGACCGCGCCGACGACGGCCAGCGCGCGCACGCGCGACATCGGCGTGCGGGGCTTCCACTCGTCGCTGACTTGGGCGTGCAGGGCGAGGTAGAGGTCGGCGAGCTGGCGCATCGTGCGCATCCGCCGCTCGGCTGCGGCCGGGCCCGCGGCGTGCGACTCCAGCACCCAGAGGTTCGCCGACGACGGGTGCTCCGCCAGGTAGGCCAGGAGGCTCTCGATCGCTCCGGCGATGCGCGGGAACGGCGCCGAATGCGGCGCGGCGCCAGTGCCGATCGCGGTGAAGGCGGCCTCGTCGATGCGGTCGTAGGCCTCGACGAAGCACTGCTGCAGGTCGTCGAAGTGCGCGTAGAAAGTGCGCTTGGCGGTGCGAGCCCGCGCGGTCAGGTCGCCGATCTTGACCGACTCGATGCCCGACTCTGCGCACAGCGCGACGAGCGCGTCGAGCAAGCGCGCGCGCTGGGACGCCGCAACCACCTCAGGGTCGAGCCCACGGCGGCCAGACGGCAGCGGCTGCGGGGTGGTCTCGGGCACGGCAGCGAGTGTACGCCGGCTGTGGAGCGGTGGAGCTCGGCCTGCCGCGCCTCGTCCGTACGGGATGGATTACCCGGCCATGCGACGGGTAATCCGACCCGCACCTCGCCGCGTGCCCCGTACGGGATGGACTACCCGGCCATACGACGGGTAATCCGACCCGCACCTCGCCGCGTGCCCGGTACGGGATGGACTACCCGGCCATGCGACGGGTAATCCGACCCGTACGTCTGAGCAGCCGCCGTGGGCGCCGCTGCGCGATTGGCGTGAGACGCGGGAAACGACGGTATTCGAAGTGACCCTTGTCACACGGCGCCAGAGGGAGTACCTTCGGGAACTAGCTGGTTCCCAACTGCGCCTGTCCCCGCTGACCAGCTCCCGAAAGGAACTCTCATGTCTTTGCGCACCATTCGTGCGGCGCTGGCCGGCGGCCTCGCTGCTGGCGCCCTCGCCTTCGCCGCTGCGGCGCCCGCCGCGTCAGCGCTCCCGGTGAACTACAACGCGATCGCCGCTGGCCAGGCGATCCTCAACGGGCCGAACGCCTCGCCGCCGGGCGCCAACGACTGGTCGTGCACGCCGTCGGCGGCGCACCCGCGGCCGGTCGTCCTGGTGCACGCCACGGGCGTGAACATGGGCCTCAACTGGAACGCGCTCTCGCCGCTGCTCAAGAACAACGGCTACTGCGTCTTCGCGTTCAACTACGGCATGAACAGCATGTCGCTGGGCGGCTACGTCGGCGGTCTCGGCCCGATCGCGCAGAGCGGCCAGACGATGAAAGCGTTCATCGACCGGGTCCTCGCCACGACCGGCTCGCCGAAGGTCGACCTGGTCGGCCACTCACAGGGCGGCATGCTGCTGAAGTACTACATCAGCGGCCTGGGTGGTGGAACCAAGGTGAACAGCGCCGTCGCGATGGCGCCGACGATCCACGGCACGACCCTCAGCGGCCTGACGAACATCGGCGAAGCCCTGCGGCCGATCGCCGGCTGGCTCACCGACGGCGTCTACGCCGCGCTGAACGGCGGCGCCCCGGCCGCCCGCGAGCAGGCCGTCACCTCGGACTTCATCAAGGCGCTCAACAAGCTGCCTGACACGACCGGCGGCGCGAAGCTCACCGTGATCTCGACCAACTACGACTCGGTCGTCACGCCCGTCAGCGCGCAGGCGCCGATCGGCCCCGACACCCGCTGGATCGTGCTGCAGCGCCAGTGCATCCTCGACTACGTCGACCACGTCGGCATGGCGTTCGACTCGATCGCCCTGCGCAACGTCCTCAACGCCCTGGATCCGAGCACCGCCCGCTCGATCCAGTGCAAGTTCATCACCCCGTTCATCGGCGGCTGAGCAGGCTCAGGCCGCGGCGCCGAGCGCTTCGCGCACGGCGTCGCGGAACGGCAGCGGATGGTCGTTGACGCCCGGCGGCGGCGGCTGCGTCACGACCATCTCGGCCCGCAGCCCTTCGACGAGGGGCCGCACGAGCGGGTACTCCACGCCGCCGAACAGGCTGACCCAGAGCGAGGAGAGCCGCGGCGTCATGAAGGGCACCGGCACCATCGGCGGCGGCCGGCGTCCCATCGCCTCCGCGGTGAGGTCGATGAGCTCGCGGTACTGGAGCGCGTCGGCGCCGCCGAGCTGCACTTCGCCGCTCACGCCCTCGAGCTCGCCGAGCGCCCGCAGCGCCCGGACGACGTCGCTGGCCGCGATCGGCTGGCTGCGCGTCTGCACCCAGCGCGGCCCGATCATCACGGGCAGCCGTTTGACGAGGTTGCGCAGGATCACGAACGACTGGCTGCTGGAGTCGACGACCATCGCGGCGCGCGCATGCACGAACTCCGGCACGTGCCGCTCCAAGAGCGACGCCACCTCCGCGCGGCTCTGCAGGTGGTGCGAGTCCTCTGCGCCGGCGCCATCGAGCCCACCGAGATAGACGATCCGCCGCACGCCGGCCCGCTCCGCCGCGAGGCCGAAGAGGTTTGCGCCCTGACGGTCGAGCTGCTCGAAGTCGCCCCGGTTGCCGCGTCCCATCGCGTGCACCAGGTAGTAGGCGACGTCGACGCCAGCCAGCGCGGCGTCGAGCCCCTCGCCCGCGAAGACGTCGCCCTTGACCGCGTCGACCTCGGGCGGGAGCGCCGCCCGGACCGGGTCGCGCACGAGCGCCCGCACCGGCGCGCCGGCCTCCAGCAGCTCGGGCAGCAGCCGACCGCCGATCGCGCCCGTGGCGCCGGTCAGCAGGATGCGGCGTGGCGTCTGTCGCGTAGGTGCGGACATCAACGGGGATACGGGCCGGCGCCCCCGCCGGGATGACCGGGGCTACGCCGCAAGCTGCGCGCGCCGCAGCGCCACGGCCCGGTCGCGCAGGATCGTGCCGGCCAGCGCCGCGCCGAGCCCCTGCAGCAGCTCGTCCGCCAGTTCCCCCAGCTCGAACGCTTCGTCGAACTCGATGATGAGCAAGCCGAGCTCTCGGCCACCCCCAGCCAGCGCGAGCGCCAAACACGGCCGCCCTCCGGCGCCGTGGAGTTCGCGGCATGCCGCGCCACCCAGCCAGTGCGCGCCACCGGTGACTTGGTCCTGTGCGGAGCGCCACGCCGCCTCGACGTGCGCCCCGGCAGTCGGCGACAGCATGCGCCCGTGGGCCGACATCCCGCCGCGCAGCACGTCTCCCTCGGCAAGCAGGACGCAGCCATCGCATGCGCCCGCGCCGTCGACCAGGGCGGCCAGGGCGTCCGACAGCACCGAACCGCCAGCTCCACGTTGAAGCAGGTGCCTCGCCCGGCGCACGCCGCTGGTCATGGCACGCAGCGCGATCTGTTCCGGTTCCGGTTGGGCGACCCCTTCCTCGGCAGCGGTGGCCGCTTCGCCCGGCAGGTCGAGCACGACCACCACCGAGGGGGTGAACGCCGGAGCCCCGATCCGCCAGAGCAGCACGCGCTGCGGCTCACCGTCAGCGGCTCGCCGGGACGGCCGGGTGGCGAGCGCGCTGCCGTCCGGCTGCACAAGGGCGCGCTGCACGACGCGGTAGAGCGCGTGATCGCGCGGGGGCAGCAGATCACCACTGGTCGCATCATGCAGCGCGGCGGCGTTGCTCCATGCCACCGTCAGAGGTTCCGGTCCGCCGATCACGACCACCGGGGCGTCGAGCGAGCTGAAGCTGTCGGTCAGACTGGGCAGGTCGGCGAGCGGACCCTGCACGCCTTGCACGGTGCCAATCGCCTCACCGACCGAGTAGCCCGCTTCGATCATCTCGCGGACGGCCATGATCGCGGGCAGGTCCTTGACGGCGAACGAGCGGCCGCGCGCGGACTCGTGGCCACCGTCCGGGAAGTGGAAGCGGCGCCGCCAGGTCCGCAGGCGCTCTCCGCCGACACCCGTGAGGCGTTCTACCTCACGAGGCGTGATATCCGCCGCGGTGCCAGCTTGAAGCGGCATGAGTTGTCCCTTCCGCCAGCCGTGGATCGCCGAGGGTCGGCGCGGTCAAAAAATGGGCTGACGTCTTCGTCCAGACTCCTCCTATCGGGCCCCGCCCGCGGGCGGGCTTTAGGTCAAGGGCGGACGGCGCGACCGTCAACGCGCACCGGCGACGGCTGCGAGCCCGGAGATCAGCGATACACCGCCGAGCGCGATGAACGCCACCGATGCGACGGTGTCGAGCCGGGCAGCATGTCGGCCGAGGAACGGGCCGGCTTTGGCCGACGACGTCAGCAGCGCCAGCCCACCGAACCAGGCCACTTCGGTCGCGACGAGCAGCACCGACAGCCCGATGCGGTCGGCCGCATTGGCCTCTTCCGGGATCAGCACCGTGAACACCGTGCCGAAGAAGACGAGCGCCTTGGGGTTGGACAGGTTGGTCGCGAGGCCGAGCGCGAACGAGCGGCGCATGAGGCTGCCAGCACGGGCAGGCCTACCGCGGGCAGCGTCGGCGTCGAGCGCGATCGGGTGCACGCCCGCTGCCTCCCCGACCGGGTCCAGCTCCGGCTCTGCGAGCGCCGCCAGCTCGAACTCGTGCGCGCCGCCCGGCGCGAGCGCGGCGCGCAGGCCGGCCAGGCCGAGCACCACCAGGTACGCGCCCCCCGCGACCTGCAGCGCACCGAGCACGCGGTCATCGGCTTCGACCAGGATGTGCGCGCCCACCATCGCCAGCGCGATCCACGCCACGATGCCGAGCGCGATCCCGGTCGCGGCCGCCACTCCGGCGCTGCGGCCGCCGCGGACCGTCTGCCGCAGCACGAGCACGACGTCGGGGCCGGGGGCCGCGAGCGCGATCAGCCAGACGCCCAAGACCGCTGCGTAGTCGGCGACGCCCATCTGCGTCTGACCGTATCGGCTGCAGACGCGCCCAAATCTCCTGGCGCCCGGTGCCGCCGAGGGTTAGCGTTGCTTACCGATGCTGGACTCGTTCACGCTCTTCGACTGGAGCCCGAGCTTCGGCATCGGCCGCCGCGCACGCAAGCTGCTCGTGCATGGCGAGGCGGCGCCCGCGACGATCGCCGGCATCAAGGTGACGCACAGCGGCGACAGCGAGTCGTCGAACTCATACCTCTACGCCTACCTGCTCGACGTCCGGACCGGTGCCGGCGTGCGGCGTATGGCCTGCCGCCAGTTTCTGGCCCCGCAGCGTGCCCTCGCGCACCTCGGTGAGGAGGTCAGCGTGCGGCTCGCCAAGGACCAGGTGATCATCGACTGGGCCGCCACGCTCGCCGGGCGCGGCCTGGACGGAGCGGGCGGGGGCAGCACCCACTGGTGGAAGACCCTCGACCCGGCGCAGGTGCCCGAGGGGGTCGACGACCACGAGCAGGGCAGCGTCCGCAAGTGGATCGCGCGTCAGACACCCGCGACGGCGACGGTCCTGCGCGTGACCGAGCTGACGAGCAGGACGTTCGGGATGTCGCTTGAGAACCTCGACGTCGACCTGCAGCTCACGCTCCCAGACGGCAGCACCCGCCAGACGATGCTGCGCAAGATCATCCCGCCGGACTACGCGCGCCACCTCGTAGTGACCGGTACGGTCCTGCCCGCCGCCGTCAGCCCGAGCGGCGACCAGATGATCGTCGACTGGATCGCCGCGGCGAACGGCGGCGCCAGCCACGACCCGGCGCCGCCCGTGCCCACGCGCAAACTCAGCGAGCCGGCCCCAGCGACCGCGGGCAGCACGGCGGGCGGCAAGCTGCTCGGCGCGTTCGAAGGGCTGATGGGCAAGGCGCTGGACGCGGGCGGCCTCAGCGCCGAGCTGCCGCCTGAGCAGGAGATCCCGTTCCAGACCTTCGTGGAGGTGACCGCGCGGATCGATCGCACCGGGGTGCCGCCGAGCCAGCAGGACCGGTTTGCGCAGCAGTTCGGCGTGCCGGCCGGCGCCTGGGGCCCTGCCAGCCGCGCGTGGCAATCGCGCCTGGCCCGCGACCTGGCGCTCAGCGCGGAGTACCGCGAGGCCTACGCGGCGGCGTACGGGCGCACGAACTGACGCTGCGCCGCCGCTCAGCGGTAGGTCAGCGAGACGTTGTCGAAGCGCAGCGCCGCGGCGGTCAGCTGTTCGCCGGTGTGGTCGGTGACCACGAGCTCGCCGACGAGCGCGTCGGCGCCGGAGCGCTGCAGCGCCGCCACGTTGTCGGTCACGTCGATGAACAGGTCGAACGGCGCGAGGTGGTGCGGCGGGCGCAGGTCGTCGGCTGGGGCGTCGGGGTCGCAGTGCCCTGGAGCGCCGGGGCAAGGCCCGTGGCCGAGCACCATGTACGAGCCGAGGTAGCCCTCCCCCACGACCTCCGGCGTGTCGGCGTCGGCGGGCGCCTCGCGGTTCGCGAAGAACCGCAGCTCGACGGTGAGCTCGGGGTGCCGGACGCCGTGCACGTTGATGCGCACCCGCGCGAAGTCTTCGCGGATCGGACCGAAGTCGAAGATCAGCGGCGCCGTCTCCTCATCGGTGAGCCGCGCGCCCAGCGCGTCGCGGCGCAGCACCAGATGGCGCTCGGCGCTGTACGTGTAGCCGAGCGCGCGCGTGTCGAAGAACGCCGACGCCCGGATGTCGCGGAACTTGAACGGCTGGCATGGCAGGTCGCGCACGAACTGCGGGATCGACGACATGTGGCCGTCGCCCTGCTGCCACTGCCAGAACATGCGGTCGATGTTCGCGTGGTGGACCCAGAACAGCGGGTCGAACGCCGACCGGTACGTCGCCATGAAGCCGCCGGTCCAGCCGTGGACGCGGTTGTGCGGGTCTTCGATCGCCGTGCTGAAGTCGTGGAAGGCCGTCTGGGTGAAGGCGAACTCCACACGCGCCCGCAGCGCCTGCAACTGCGCCAGCGGCCCCGGCTGGCGGAACGTGAAACCAGACGGCTCGATCCCGGGCGGGATCGGCAGCCCGTACGGCATCGAGAACAGCGGGTTCGGGCGCTCCGTGCCTTCGTCGTCGTACGTCTCCGCCTCGAACGACGCGGGGAGCCCGGCCACGTCTTCGGCGTCCCACGCCCAGTACGGCAGACGCCACTCGTCAGCCGCGGCCTCGCCCGCGAACTCCGCGATCCGGGCGCGGAGCTTGAGCTCGTAGTCGAGCAGGTACGGCCGGTGCCAGGTGAGGAAGTGGTCGTCGCCGTGATGGCAGAACGGCGACCCGCCGAACCCGCCGTGCACGCCCGCGCACCACTGGTAGCCGCGCTCGTCGCCGAGCGCTTCGTCGGAGATCCCCTGCATCGCCTCGAGCGCCTTGCGGAACTGCCAGAGCTTCGGCGAGTCCTCCGCCCAGGAGTCGATGTTCTCCCGTGAAACGACCTTCGTCGCCGCCATGATGCCTCCCCCGAGCCCAAGCGCGAACGCGCCATGCTCCAGCGCCGATCGTAGGCCGCTGGGGGCTCAGGCGGAAGGGCAGCCGTCCCCCGTCGGGAGCGTTCGTTCGCTGGGTCCCGTGGGGGCGGGCGCCAGGGCCGGTGGACTCCCCAGACTCCAGGTGCAAGGCTCGGCCTTGTGGCGACCCTCGACGACCTGGATGAACTCGCGCTGGCGATGCCGCTCGTGACCAAGGACGTCGACGACGAAGGGCGGCCGGCGTACTCCGTGCACGGCAAAGCGTTCTGCTTCCAGCGGACGCCGCGCAAGGACGCGCTCGACTCCACGACCGGCGAGCGGCTGACCGACGTGCTGATGTTCCGGACCGAGAACGTCGAGCAGAAGGAGCTGCTGCTCGCCGACCCGCGCGGCGCGTACTTCACGACACCGCATTTCAACGGGTACGCGGCGATCCTCGTGCGCATCGCCGACCTGCACAAACTCGACCGCGACGACCTCGACGACCTCGTCGTGGAGGCCTGGCTCACCCGCGCGCAGAAGCGCGTCGCCAAGGCGTGGCTGGCCGACCAGCAGGACGCAGGCGGCACCTCGCCCTGACGGCGCCAGTCCCACCGGGCTGTTCGACCGAGTGCGGGCCCTGCCGCCGGCCCGCGCCTCAGACGCCGCCGACGAGCAAGACGGCGACGAGCGTGAGCGCGGCCCCGGCGGCCTGCACCCGCGTCATGCGCTCGCGGAGCACGAGCTGGGCGAGGGCGACCGTAGCGACCGGATACGTCGAGGCGATGACCGCGAGGCTGCTGCTCCCGCCAGCTTGGCTCGCGCCGACGGCGTAGAGCGTGTTGGCGCCGATGTCGAGCAGACCGACGCTCCCGATGACCAGCACGCTTCGCAGGCCGACCGTGCCTGGCGTGCGCGTGCGCAGCGCGAAGGCCAGCAGCGGCAGCGTGACCATCACCGCGAAGAAGCGGCTGACCGTGACCGCGGCCAGCGGGTCGCCGTCCTCGACGCTCGCCTGCTCGAGCAAGAGGAAGAACGTGCCGAACGCGAGCGCCGACCCGGCCGCGAGGAGCACCGCCCGCGTCGTGACCGGCTCGCGGTCTGCGGCGCCGGCGCCGTCCCAGCTGACCAGCCCGATGCCGGTCAGCGCCGCGCCGAGCCCGACGAGCGCCGAAGTGGTGAGCCGGTCCCCCGCCAGCAGGTGGGCGGCGAGCGGCACGAGGCCGCCCAGCGCGGCCACCGGCGCGACCGGTCCCATCGGCCCGCTGGAGAGCGCCCGGTAGAGCAGCGCGAACCCAGCGACCTCGCAGATCCCAGCTCCGGCAGCCAACCCGAGGGCGTCGCCGCTCGGCATCGCCGCGCCCGCCACCGCCACGCTGAGCGCCATCAGCACCAGGCCCGTCAGCTGCGAGCCGCCGAGGACAAGAAGCAGCGAGCGCCGGCGCGCGGCCAGCCCGGCGACGAAGTCCGACGCGCCCCAGGCGACGCTCGCCCCCACGGCCATGCCGACTTCGATCACCGCAGGCCCGGCACGCGCACGCGCGCGGTCTGCTCAAGCGCCGCCAGCGGATCATCGACGACCAGCACCCGCTCTAGCGACGGGTCGGCCGCGCCGCGCAGGTAGCCGCCAGCGCGCACGGAGTCACGCAGCGCGCGCAGGGTCCGGGAGTCGAACACCTCACCGGGCAGCACGGCCGGGATCCCCGGCGGATACGGCACGAGCGCCTCCGCGGCGACCTGGCCCACGGCCTGCTCCACCGGCACTAGGGCCGACGGCGCCCACAGGGCCTGACGCGGGCTGCACGCCACGCGCAGCGCGGCCGGAGGCGCGGCCGCGCCTCCGAAC
>JAEYAL010000325.1 GCA_023404805.1 Actinomycetes bacterium
CCCGTGGCGGTGCTCGCGGGCGGCGAGCGCGTGCGGGCCGACCGCGTGATCGTCTGCGCCGGACTCCAGTCCGACCTGCTCGCGCGGGCGTCGGGCGCGTCCGCCGAGCCGCGCATCGTGCCGTTCCGCGGCGAGTACTTCGCGCTCACGCCTGCCCGCGCTGAGCTCGTGCGCGGGCTCGTCTACCCCGTGCCCGATCCCGAGCTGCCGTTTCTCGGGATCCACCTCACGCGCCGCGTCGATGGCGGCGTGCTCGTCGGCCCGAACGCCGTGTTGGCCCTCGGCCGCGAGAGCTACCGCTGGCGCGACCTCGACGCCCGGGACGCGGCGGGCCTCGCACGCTGGCCGGCGACGTGGAAGCTCGCGGCGCGGTACCGGCGTGCGGCAGCTGGCGAGCTGTGGCGGTCGGCCAGCCGGCGCGCGTTCGTGGCCGAGGCGCAGCGCTACGTGCCGGCCCTGCGCACGTCCGACGTGGTCCGCGCCCGGGCTGGGATCCGCGCCCAGGCCGTGGATGCCGGCGGGCGGCTGGTCGACGACTTCGTGCTCGACCAGGACGGGCCGATCGCCTGGGTGCGCAACGCGCCGTCGCCTGCAGCGACCTCGTCGCTGGCGATCGCCGAGGAGCTGCTCGCGCGGCTGGACCTCTGAAATACTCGGCCGATGGCTGCCCCCACCATTGCCCTCGACGCGACCGAACGCAAGCTCCGCGAGCGCGTCCTCAAATGGATCCTGATCGTCTCGTGGATCGACCTGATCCTGCTGCTGCCGCTGCTCTACGGCCTTGCCGCGGGGAACGACTCGCTCAGCCCGATCTTCGGCCCGATCCACGGCACGTTCTTCATCATCGACATCGGCCTGATCGTCTACGGCGCGATGAACAAGTGGTGGGGCTGGTGGTACCCGGCCGTCACGTTCATCACGACCGGCCCTCCCGGCGCCATCCTGGGCCACGGGAAGGCACGCCGGGAAGCGCTCGGCGAGTAGCGCGTTAGAGCAGGCCGACGATCGCGGCGCAGTCCCAGTTCCGGGCTCCTGCGCCGCCGGCCCAGAGCTTGGCGGCGAGGCGGTCCTGCTCCGCCTTGCCGGCCTTGTAGGCGTCGCTGGTCGAGCCGCCCATGCCCTTCCAGGTCGACGGGATGAACTGGTAGTAGCCCGATGCGCCGGCGCTGTTCGGCGGCAGGTTCTGGCCGCCCGACTCGCACTGCACGATCGCCCACGGGATCGCCCACGGGCCGCCGGGTCCAGCCTTGTCGACCGAGGCCTTCTGCTGCGCGGCGATGAGCCGCTTCAGCGTGCGCTCGGCGCGCTTGCGGTCGGTCCGCGTCGCCTTGAGCGCTTGCAGCCGCGCGGCGCGGGCCTGCGCGAGCGCGGCCCGGCGAGCGGCGAGCGCAGCTGAGCGCTGGGCGACGGCGTCGCGCTCGCGGCGCACCGCCTCGGTCGCCTCGCGCTGCTCGGGCACCACCTTCTGGAGGCTGCGCTCCAGGCGCGACGTCTCGGCGCGCGCGGTCTTCACGTTCTTGAGGATGCGCTGGTTGGCCTCGCGGGCGCTCTGCTCGTACTCGACGCGGTCGAGGACCTGCTCGAGACCGTCGCTGTCGAGGACGATCGTCGCGAGGTCGGGCCGGCCCGCGGTGTAGGCGGCGCGCAGCTGGCCGGCCAGCACCTCGCGGTCGCGGTCGAGGCGGCGCTTCTGGTCGGCGAGACGCACGCGCGAGGACTTGAGGCGGCTCTCGGTGCGGTCGAGCTTGGCCTGCCAGCGGTCGAGATCAGCCTGCGCCTCAGCTTGGCGGGCTTCAAGGACCGCGACGCCCTTCGCGGCGATCTTCTCGAGCTTCTGGAGGCGCGCGGCCGCCGACGCCAGCGACCGCTCGGCCGACTTGCCGCGGTCGATGCGGTTCTCGACTTCGCCCTGCGTGGCACCGGTGGCGCCGAGCGGCACGATCGACCACAGCGCGAACGGCGCCGTGACGGCCACCGCGGCGATCGCGACGGTGCGGCGGCCCGGCCGGGTGAGCGCGCCAGGGCGCGGGGTGCGGGGTGCGTCGTCGGGGGCGGGCATACAGAAGTGGCTGCAAATGGAATGCGGCCGACCTGCGACGGTAGCGCCGGTGGCACCAGTTCTGCGCAGGTCGGCATGCACGGAGGTGGACGCAGGTCGCGTTTGCGGTGTCGCGCGGCGTGACAGGGGCTAGGCTGCGCGGCAACCTCCGCGCACCAGCTGCGCCGCTTCCCCGCTCGACCCTCGGAGCCCCCGTGCCGCCCATTTCCCGTGGTTTTCTCGGCCGCCGCCATGACGCGCCGGACCCGTCGCGGGTGCCGCCCGGACAGCACGTCGTGCACGACTGGCCCGTCCTGACCTACGGACCAACGCCACACACCGAGACGGCGGCGTGGACGTTCAGCGTCGACGGCTCAGTCGGCAAGGCCAAGCGGTGGACGTGGGACGAGTTCCAGGCGCTGCCGCAGGAGACGTTCACGAAGGACATCCACTGCGTGACGAGCTGGAGCAAGCTCGACACGACGTGGACGGGCGTCTCGCTCGACGTGCTCTTCGGCGAGACCGATCCCACGGGGAAGTTCATCTCGGCCTGGTGCGATGGCGGGTACACGACGAACTTGCCGCTCGCCGACGTGACCGGCGGCAAGGCGTGGATCGTCCACACCTACGACGGCGCCCCGCTCCCTCGCGACCACGGCGGTCCTGCCCGGCTGCTCGTGCCGCACCTGTACTTCTGGAAGAGCGCCAAGTGGGTCCGCGGCATCACGGTCACGGAGTTCAACGAGCCGGGGTTCTGGGAGCAGAACGGCTACCACGACCACGGCGACCCGTGGACCGAGGAGCGCTACGGCGCCAGCTGGCGCTGATGGCGAGCCCGAACGACTGGCGCACGGCGGCCGTCAGCGACGTGATCCGCGAGTCGCCGCGCGCCGTCACGCTGCGCCTCGACGTGCCTGGCTGGCCTGCCGGCCATCACCGCGCTGGGCAGCGCATCGACATCCGCCTCACGGCGGAGGACGGCTACCAGGCGACCCGCGCCTACTCGATCGCGTCGCCGCCCCAGTGGCCCGCCGTCGACGTGACGGTGGAAGAGATCATGGACGGCGAGGTGTCGCCGTACCTCGTGCAGGCCGTCCAAGCCGGGGACGAGCTCGAGATCCGCGGGCCGGTCGGCGGCGCGTTCACGTGGGAGCCGTCCGACGGCAGCCCTGTGCTGCTCGTCGCCGGCGGCTCGGGCGTCGTGCCGCTGATGTCGATGGTGCGGACCAAGGTCGCGTCGCTGTCGGACGCCGACCTGCGGCTCGTGGTCTCGGCCCGCACGATTCCGGACCTCCTCTACCGCGACGAGCTCGACCGGCTCGCGAGCGGCGATCTCATCCAGCGCCATTTCACGCTGACGCGGCAGCCGCCGCCACCGGACTGGGCGGGCTCCGCACGGCGCGTCGACGCCGAGATGCTGGCAGAGGTCGGTCCTGCGCCGCAGGCCGCGCCGCGGATCTATATCTGCGGCCCGACCGGGTTCGTCGACGCCGCAGCCGATGCGCTGATCGGGCTCGGCCATGCGCCTGCGGCGATCCGCACCGAGCGGTTCGGCCCGACCGCGTAGCGCGGCATGTCCCCTTGCGGGGGCGTCCATACTGAATCTGGCGTCTAGCCGGCCCTCCGGTTGCCGATCTGGTGGGGAATGCGAAAACTCGCACCAGCCCTTGTCGGCCGCGTGACCCGGCGGTCGATCGTCCACAGCCCGCATACCTGGAATGCGACGGCTGCCACGTTCGTGATCTTCGCGATCACCGACCTCATCGTATCGTTCACGATCCCGAGCTTCGACGCGGACCGCCTCTACATGCTTGCCGCAGGTGTCGGAGCCGTCGGCGTGATGGTGTTCTTCACGCGCCCGCCCGAGCGCGGGTCGGTCTGGACGCACCTGCTCGTCGCGGCCGTGTACTGCGGGGTGTCGTTCGCGGTCTTCGCGCATGCGCCGCAGGGCTCGGCTCCGCTCGTCACCGGGATGTTCATCCCCGTCCTCGCTGCGCTGTGGATCCCCGACCGGCGCCACGCCGCGGCGCACCTGGCGCTCGCTTGCGCGCTGCTCCTCGGCGCCGCGCTTTCAGGCGGCAACGACGACCAGACCATCGCCGCCGTCCTCTGCTTCCTCCCCGCCCTCATCGCCCTCTACGCGGTCACGACGGTCGTCCTCGACGCGCTGGACGCCCAGGCCGCCGTGCTCGACGACCTCGCGCTGCGCGACCCGCTCACCGGCGCTGGCAACCAGCGCCTGCTGGATGGCGAGCTCGCCGCCGAGCTCACCCGGCACCGCAGCGCAGGTCGGCAGCTGACGGTGGTCGACGTCGGCATCGACCGGTTCGGCGACGTGCTCGAACGCATCGGCAGCGCTGCCAGCGATGCCGTGCTGCTGGCCGTCTCCCGAGCGCTGCACGCCCTCGCCCCCACCGGCGCGACGGTCGCCCGCGTCGCGGGCGACCACTTCACCGTCCTGCTGCCCAACACCGGCACCGAGGCTGCCGCGGCGTTCGCCGACGGGGTCGGCCAGGCCCTGCCTGCGCATGTCGGCGGCGGCGCCCTCGGCCTCACCGCTGGCACGGCGACCTATCCGGAGGACGCTGTCGACGCAGCGACCCTGCTCGACATCGCCGCGCGGCGCCGCGGGAGCTCGCCTGTGCGAACCCCAGCCAGTGCGGATAGCGCTGACGAAGCGACGCCGTGGCAGGTGATGGTCGGCGGCTTCGACGCCGCCGCGGCACCGCAGCTGCCGCGCCGCGTGCGCCGCGTCGATATCGCCGCGGACCGCTGGATCTGGCGGGCGATCGGCCTCGGCATCGCCGTGTACTGCCTCGTATCGGCCGCCGCGTGGGCGCTGATCGACGACTTCGCCGCGGCGTGGTTCCCCATGGCCGCCGCGGCTGGCGCGCTCGGCGGCGCCTCGCTCCTCGTCACGCGACCCGCCCGGATCGAGAGCCCGTGGAACCACGCGGTCGTCGCGATGGGCTACGTCCTGCCGGTCACCGCGCTCATCGCCGCCGCGCCCAACGCGTCCTGGGCAGCGGCCACCGGCCTGCTGTCGCCGCTGCTTATCACCGCGCGCCTCACCGACCGCCGCCAGATCGGTGCGCATCTCATCGCGCTCACCGTGCTGCTCACCGTGGCCTCGATCGTCTGCCGCGTCGACGCGCCGACCATCGTCGGCGTGCTCGCGCTGGTCACGAACTCCTGGATCCTCGGCGGCTGCACGGTGGTCGTCTTCGAAGCGGCCGAGCGGCAGTCGTCCGAGATCGCGAGCCTGCTCGTCCGCGACCCGCTCACCGGGGCGGGCAACCGCCGGCTCCTCCTCGACCGGCTCGAGGAGGAGGTCGCCCGGCACGCGACGCTGCAGCTGCCGCTCGTGTTCGTCGACCTGGAACTGCGGGAGTTCGACTCGCTCGTCCACGAGCACGGCCGACGCGCCGCGAACACGCTGCTGCGGGAGACGGCGGCCGCAGCCGACCGCATCGCCGGGCCGGGCGCCACGGTCGCGCGCGTCACCGGCGGCCGCTTCTGGCTGCTGCTCCCCCTCACTGGCCTCGACGAGCCGGACCGGCTGCGCGACTTCCACGAGTCAGAAGGACTTACGGCTGACCGGCTCGCGGCCGACCTGACGGAGGCGATCGAGGAGCTGGCTGGCGACGTCGACATCGCGGTCGACATCGGGATCGCGCAGTACCCCGAGGACGCCGTGAACGCCGACGGCCTCGTCGCCCTGGCAGACCACCGGCGGCGGCCGGCCGCCATCGCGCCGGTCGGGCTCGCCATCGTGCCGGATCCAGGGCTCAGCACGCCGCAGTTGCGCCGGCGGGCAGGCTGAACCAACGCCAACCCCGCTCCCGGCGCTTCTCCCCTGTGCAGGTTTGCAGCGCGGCGCCGCAAACCTGCCGGTGGCGGGGCGCAGAAGTGGTCCCGGCGACGTCGGCTCCGCTGGAGCGCCGGCGGTTTAGGACACCCGCCGCGCCGCCGCCCAATGGCGTGCTGGCGACTCGACCCAGCGGAACGACGCAGCGCCCGCGGCAACCGAGAGCGGTGTCGCGATCGCAAACGCCAGCAACACCGAGCGGACGCTGCCATCGGCTGGGACGCCGAGCGTCCACACGAGCAGGCCGATGATCGGGAAGTGCCAGAGGTAGATGCCGTAGCTCCAGCGGCCGAGCAGCGCCGGCCACGCCGCGCCAAGGCCGCGCGCCGACTCCGACGCCAGGCCGAGACACAGCAGACCGCTCGCGCCAGCGGCTGCGAGCGGGAGCCAGAGGCTGGCGGTGAACCCGTCCTTGAGGGCCGCGGCCGAGGCGTCCTGCCGGGTGAGGACGACCGCCAGGAGCAGCAGCGCGCCGGTCGCCACCAGGGCCGCCGACGTCCGCGTCGGCGGCCGGCGGTGGACGGCGAGCGCCACGGCGACGCCAACCGGGAAGGCCGTCAGCAGCGGGCTGCACACCGAGAGCACGCGGAGCGACGGATCGGCGGCGCGCAGCACGACGCCCGCTGCCAGCAGCAGCCCGATCGCTGCGACCGGCCAGCGCACGAGCACCGGCAGGACGAGCACGACCGCGAGCGAGAAGAGCAGCTCGGGCGTCAGGCTCCAGACGACCGGGTCGACCGCCAAGCCGATCGCGCCGTGGTAGCCCGGCACGAGCCGGCCGAGGCCGCCGAGCAACGTCGCGTTGGCAGCGAGCGACTCAGGCGTGAGGGCGCGGCGGACGGCGCCCGGGTCGGCGACGTGGAGGCTTGCGGTCGCGACCGCGACGGCGAGGACGACCCAGACCGCGGGCAGCAGCCGGGCACCGCGCCGGACCACGAACGGCCACCAGGCCGCCCGCCCCATCGCCGCCGTGCCTCGCTCGAGCAGGCCGAGCGCCAAGACGCAGCCCGACAGCACGAAGAACACCTCGACGCCGAGCGAGCCGTGTTTGATGACCCTCCCCAGGGGGCCGAGCGGGTCGAGCGTGCCCGCGCCGGTGCGGATCCAGCAGTGGTAGGCCAGCACCCACAGCGCGGCCGCGGCGCGCAGGCCGTCGAGCGCCGGCCGGTAGCTCAGGCTCGCCGGCTGGTCCCCAACCTGGGGCGCGTCAGGCGCAGCGGACATAGGCGGCGAACCAGCCGTCGTTGGCGACGAGGCGGTAGCCCGGCGGCGCGGCCTGCGCGGCGGGGTTGTCGCGGGCCTGTCCGAACGAGGTGTACGCCGGGTGCCAGGTCAGGCGGCGCCGCACGACCGTGATGGCGACGCCGCCTTGCCCGGGGTCGAAGCCCGGCTCGGTGCGGGCGACGACGTCGGCCGCCCGGGCGTTGCCGAGGGCCATGCGCACGTCGGCGATGAGCTTCTGGTTGGGCAGGTTCACCGGCCCGCAGCGGCGGGCCGCTGCGACCTCGGGGTTCGCGAGCAGCGCTGAGAGCCGCGCCGGCACCTCGACGCGGATGTCGAGATCTTCCTTGATGTAGCCGGTGTCGGTGTGGGTCAGCGCGAACGCGGCGCCGGCCAGCACGCCGACGACGGAGAACCCGATCCACGCGGTGCGCAGCCGCCCTGGCTCCAGGCGGGTCCACCCCGCCAGCGCGTAGCCGCCGAAGACGAGCAGCATGAGCGCCGAGATGGCGACGTAGCGGTCGACCGCTGCGAGGCCCACCACGATGATCGCGACGAACGACCCGAGTCCGCAGGCGATGAGGACGAGCGGCAGCCATGCGCGGCCCGCGTCCTTCCAGAGCGCCAGCGCGATGCCCGCCAGGCAGAGCAGGGCCACGGGCCACTTCACGTTCTGCACGAGGAAGCGCACCGCGGTCTGCGGCGCCTCGGACGTGGCGACCTGGTGCTGCAGCTCGGCCGCCGAGCGCGACGTGTAGGTGAGCGAGAAGAACGGGTCGCCGGCGAGCAGCAGGTCAGTCAGGCACCAGATTACCGGCGCCGCGAGCGCGAGGGCGGCGGGCTTCAGCCACGCGCGCTGCGGGCGCCACCAGTCCGGCCCGCCGCTCACGATCCAGACGGCGTAGAGCGCTGCGATCAGCCAGCACTCGGGCCGCAGGAGGCCGGCCGCGATCAGCAGCACCCAGACGGGCCCGCCACGCCGCGGTGTGCGGGCCTCGAGCGCCGCCGCCCAGACGACGAGCGCGAGGTAGGCGATGTCGAGATAGGAGCGGATCGCGAGCGCGGCGTAGTCGAGCCGCGACACGACGAGCAGACCCGTCGCCCAGGCGACGGCCCGGCCGAAGAGCTCCTTGGCGAGCGTGAACGTGCCGGAGACCAGCGCGACGAAGCTCACCAGCAGCGCTGCGACGGCGAGGTGGCGGCCGACGTCGCCGAGCGGCGCCAGGGCCAACCCGAGCAGGAGCGAAAGCGGGTGCTGCGTCGGAGCGCGGAACGAGGAGACCTCCGGCGCGCGCCCGTGGAGGAGGTCGTGCGCCCACAGCAGCTGGTGCGCAAGGTCGTACGTCGGGAGGACCGGCCACGCGACGTAGGCGGCGATGCAGCCGACGACGAGCGCGGCGACGGCCAGCAGCTCAGCGCGGGGAAGCAGCGGGCGGACCGCGGCCGTGTCGGTCGCTCCGGACGCCATGAGCGCCGCATCGTAGCGGCGCCTGGCGCGTCGCCGCGCCAGGCCGCAGATGGCGCCGCTGGCGGAGAACCGACACGACCGTGCGGGCGACCGGCCCCACGGGGCGGCGCGGCGCGGTGAAGATGGAGCCATGACCACCGAGGCCGTCCTCAAGCCCTTCCCCGGGCGCGCGGCGCTCAAGCGCGGCGATCTCGCCGATGCCAAGCGCCGGCGTCCCGAGTCCGACCTCTCCGCGTACGCCGCGGCGCGCGGGCTCTCCGCGATCGGCGACGCGAGCGTCCCGGCACTCGCGACCGCCATGCCGAACCGGCCCGACCGCCAGTTCAACGTCCTGCACGGCCCGCTCGCGCCGGGCCGCGACGGCGTGCTCTTCCACCACCTCTACGGCTGGCCGGTCGACGTCCACGGCGATGCGCGCAACGCCACCTTCTACGGGTCGGTCTGGAACCCGAGCATCCCGAAGGGCTGGTGGAAGCCTGACCTGGGCTGGGTCCCGTACCTCGGCGAGTTCTCGACGACCAAGGAGCGCGACGACATCGAATACGCCGTCGGCGTGCCCTGCACGACGGTCGCCGTGGCGCTGCCCGAGGCGTCTGGCGCTCCCGACCGCGTCGCCGAGCGCAGCAACGGCGACACGCCGCTCCACGCGGCGCGCTCCTCGGTGCTCCAGGCGTTCGGCGGCCGCCCGTTCTGCCGCGTCCAGCTCGCGAGCGGCGTGCTGTCCGTCACCGTCGACGGCTTCATCGACGATCCAGCTGAGCTCGACCGGCTGCGGACCGCGGTGGCGACCGCCGTGGCGGGCCTTGCCGCCCAAGCCGGCACGCTCGCGGCCGCGCTCACCCCGCCGCCGGCGGAGGTCAAGTCGCTGTTCTCGCTCGACTTCGGCGCCCGCAGGCGCCGCAAGGGTCAGGCCGGGTAGAGCTCAGCCACGAGCGCGTCGACCACGGCCGGGTCGAACTGCGTGCCCGCGCAGCGGTGCAGCTCGGCGACGGCCGCTTCCTGGCCCATGCCCGACCGGTACGGCCGGTCGCTGATCATGGCGTCGTAGGCGTCGCAGGCGCCGACGATCCGCGCGCCAAGCGGGATCGCCTCGCCGACGAGGTTGTCCGGATAGCCGCCGCCATCGAAGCGCTCGTGGATCGCACGCACCAGCGGCGCGACGCTGCGGGTGAACGGGATCCGCTCGAGCAGCCGCCCGCCCGCGTCGCTGTGGGTCTTGATCTGCTCGAACTCTTCGTCGGTGAGCTTGCCGGGCTTGCGGAGGATGTCGCTGGGGACGGCGATCTTGCCGATGTCGTGCAGGATCGCGGCGTAGTGCACGTCGCGCAGCTCCCGTCCTTCGACGCCGAGCCGCGACGCGACCCGCTCCGACAGCTCGACCACGTCGCGCGCGTGCTGGGCGGTGTAGGCGTCCTTGGTCTCCAGGACGTCGATCAGCGTCCCGAGCGTGTTCGTCACCGTCGCCTCGACTTCGGCGGCGAGCTCCGCGCGGTGCAGGGCCGCGCCGACCTGGGCGCAGACCGCTTCGGCCAGCAGGATGTCGTCCTCAGCGAACGCGTGCGTGGCGACCTGTTCGAGGTTGAGCACACCCCACACTTGGCCGTCGACCGTGATCGGCAGCGACAGCTCCGACCCTGGATCGGTGTCGGCGTTGCGGCCGAGGTAGTGCGGGTCCAGGCGGGTGTCGGGGACCCACGCGGTCTGGCCGGTGCGCGCGACGCGCCCGTTGACGCCATCGGTGATGCGCTGCTCAAACGCGAGGAAGCCTTGCTGGTCGACGAGCGGGCCGGCGGCCGCGACGACGCGCAGCATGTCGCCGTCGAGCCGCTGGATCACCGCGAGGTAGTACTGGAACGCCGTGTGCAGCTCGCCGACCGCGAGGCCGGCGATGTCGTTCGGCGTGTGCAGCGGCGCGAGCTGGACCGACAGCCGCGCTGCGACCGCAAGGCGCTCGTGCTGGAGGCGGTCGCTGGCCGCGCCGGAGGCTGGATCGGCGACGAGGCGCGGGCGCCCGGGCCCCCGACGGGCGTCAGCAGAGGTGTCGGGGGCATGCGGAGCCGCAGCGGCGCGGCGGCGGGCCCGTGTGGATCGCTCCATCGGTGGTGGCGCCTTCGAGGGGAAAGGTGGGTTGGTGGTCAGGCTGCGGTCCGTCGGCCTTGGGGACTGCCGGCGTACGTTGGCTGCACCGGTATTCGGCGTCAGCGCAGACGGGTTGAGCGGCGGCGCGCCGTTCTTGGACATCCGTTCAATCGCTGCCCGGGGAGGCAACGCCTCCACGCCGCGCTGAGTTCGGGTTCCGGCCGCCCGTCAGTCGACCGTGATCGAGAACGTCGCGACCGCCGGATGACCCGGCTCCGCGAGGCGCAGCCCGTCGCCCGACACCAGCGCGTTCGTGGGGGCGGCCATCGGCTCGAAGCAGATCACCGGGTCGTCGGCGGGCGCGAAGATCTGTGCGGCCGGGTAGCCCTCGTCGAAGGCCACGGTCACGCGGCGACCGCCGCCAGCGACCACGAACTGCGACCCCTCGGCGACGCCGGTGTAGCCGTCGTCGAAGGTCCGGCTGCCGAGCGTGAACGCCTCAGCCGGCGCGGGCGCCGACGCGCCAGTCGGAATGCCGAGCGCATCGACTGGACGGTGCACGAGCGCTGGCAGCTCGATCTGCCAGTCCTCGCGCGGCACGCCGGGGAGCGTGATGTACGGGTGGAAGCCGAACGCCAGCGGCACCGCCTGGTCGCTCGTCGGGATGATCGTCGTCTGCACCTGCAGCCGGCGGTCCTCCAGCGTCACGGCGATCTCGATCTCATGCGGGTACGGGAACGACGCGAGCAGTTCGGGGGAGCTGAAGTCGAACGACGCGACGAGCTCCTCGCGCTGGTCGCCGTCCACGAGCGGCGGCTCGACGCCCCATTCAGGGCTCGCTGCCAGCAGGCCGTGCATCGGCAGGCCGTTCGGGTCGTAGCGCAGGCCGAGGGCCCCGCCTTGGAGGTCGACCCCCACGCCCGCGGCGTGGTAGGCCGGGCCGCTGAGGCGGTTGGCCCAGGGGTGCAGGAACGGGATGCCCATCGTCTTCCCGAGTTCCAGGTAGGCCTGCAGGCCGCGGCGCTGGCCGAGCAGCTCGGCGTCGCCGTCGCGGAGCGAGACGCCGATCATCCCGGCGTCTGGCACATAGGTCGCGCGAAGCGGCGACCCCGGCGTGCGGTCGTTGATTTGTACGGTCTGTCGCGCGGCGCTGCGGGGCACCGCGTCGTCCCCATGGCAAGGCACAGCCGGAGCATCGCACGGGCTGGCGGCGGTGTGGTCAGACCACGGCCGAGCGTGATACCGCTGGTTTCCGGACGAGGAGCGCGCCGACAAGCCGTCAACCCGCGGCGCCGAGTGGCTCGGGCTCCAGCGGGACGACCTCACCGGACTGCTCGCAGCTGCCGACCTCCTTCGAGGCCCCAGCCAGGGCGCCCCCGGCGCAGTCCTCGGCGTGCACCTCGCGGCGCGGGTTCCGGATCCCGACGAGCCCGATGACGCCGCCGAGCGCGACGAGCGCCGCCGCGACACCGACGCCGGTGTGGAACGCGTCGACCGCCGCCGCCTCGACCGCGTCCGCGACCACTGCCGCCTCGGCGGGCGGCAGACCGGAGGTGTCGGCTTGCGCGAGCGTGCGCCCCATCGCGTCCTCCACGGCGGCCTGTCCGGCCGGGCTGAGGTCCGCGCCCGCCAGCTGCCGCTCGACGGCACCCGAGAAGCCGCCCGCCACCATCGCCCCGACCGCCGCGATCGCGACGAGCCCGGCGACGCGCGCCACCGCGTTGTTCGTCGCGGATGCGATGCCGGCGTTGTGTTCGTCGGCGTCGGCGAGCACCGCGGCTGACAGCGGCGCGACCGTCAACGCCAGGCCGGCCGCGAACACGAGCAGACCGGGAAGCACGTCGGCGGCGTAGTCCGCGTCCGCGGGCATGCGCGCGAGCAGCGCGAGGCCGGCTGCGCCGATGAGCGGCCCGCCGCCCATGAACCCGCGCGGGCCCAGGCGGTCGGCCAGCGCGCCGGCCCGTTTGGAGCCCAGGAACATCACCACGGTCACCGGCAGGGTGGTGAGGCCGGCCTGCAGCGCGGTGTAGCCCGCAACCTGCTGGAGGAAGAGCACCAGCAGGAAGAAGACGATCGACAACCCGCCGTACATGACCAGCGTCTCGAGGTTGCCCGCGCTGAAGTTGCGGCGCCGGAACAGCCCGAGCGGCAGCATCGGATCCGGCGCGCGCGACTCGTGCGCGAGGAAGGCGGCGAAGACCGCGAAGCCTCCGACGATCGGCAGCGCGACCTCGGGCGCGCCCCACCCCGCTTCGGGCTGGTTGATCAACCCGTAGACCGGCCCGGCGAGGCCGAGCGCGCAGAGCCCGGCTCCAAGCCAGTCCAGCCGCCGCCGCGGGCCGGTCGCGCTGCGGCCCGGCACCGCGATCCAAATGAGCGCGAGCGTCGCGAGCACGAACGGCACGTTGACCGCGAAGATCCAGCGCCACGACGCCTGGTCGACGAGCCAGCCGCCCGCGAACGGCCCGATCACGCCCGACATCGCCTGCCACGCCGTCCACGAGCCGATCGCCGCACCGCGCTCGGCGGCCGGGAACACCGCGACGATCACCGCCAGCGCGCTCGGCGTGAGCAGCGCGCCGAACACGCCCTGGAGCCCGCGCGCGGCGACGAGCACCTCGATCGCAGGTGCGAGTGCGCACACCAGCGACGCCACCCCGAAGCCGGCGACGCCGGCCGCGAACACGGTCCGCTCGCCGTAGACGTCGCCGAGCGACCCACCGACGAGGATCAGCGATCCAAGGGCGAGCAGATAGGCGTTCGAGACCCATTGCTGTCCGGCCAGCCCACCGCCGAGATCGTCGGTGATTGCGGGCAGCGCGACATTCACCACGGTCGCATCGAGGCCGACCACGAACGAGCCGAGGATCGCCGCGATCAGCGCCAGGCGCTTGCGGTCAGCAGTCATCGCGCAGCGGTTTCGGCCATGCGCACCAGTCTAGGCCGGACGCGGCCGGCGCCGAATCCAGATACCAGTGGTTCGTGAACTAAGCGGCTTTCCGCCAGACAAGGTGCCGTTGCGCCCGTACTCTGCCATCCCATGCCGTCATTCCGCACCAGGACGGGGACGTTCCTCTCGGCCCTGCTCCTGTCCACCGCTGCTCTCACCGCTCCCGCGTTCGCGGCCGGCGACGCCGACCCCGCCGACAAATGGGGCCGCTGGCTCGCCTCGCCCCGCGAAGGCACCGTCCGCTCCCTCGATTTCATCGGGCCGCTCCTCTTCGCCGGCTCCGAAGATGACGGCATCTGGTCGTCGCCGACTGCCGTTGGCCCATGGCAGCAGCAGAACGGCGGCCTGGAGTCGACCACCGCGGCCGACGACGTCCGCCAGGTCAAGGTCGCCCCGAACGGCCTCGTCTACGCCGCGACCAGCGCCGGACTCTTCCGCTCGCCCGCAGGCCAAGGCGGCTGGACGCCGGTCGGCCAGGGCGCCGGCCCGCGCAAGCTGAACATGGGCGGCATCCAGTCCGTCATGTTCAACGGCCCGACCGGCACCGACATCACGGTCGCGGTCGCTGGCGCCGGCGGCGCTGGCGTCTACTACAGCTCCGACAACGGCGAGCACTGGGACCGCGCCAGCGGCATGAACAACCCGGAAGCCGTGTACTACCTCACGTCGGGCCCGCTCCAGACACCGATGTACGCAGCCGCCGACAACGGCGTCTACGCCTCGCTCGACTTCGGCCGCTCCTGGATCCTCACGTCCGACGGCATCCCGCCTGGTGAGACCACGCTGCGCGTCGCCGTCTCGCCGACGAACCCGAAGGACCTCTACGCCTCGACCTCCAGCGGCGTCTACCGCTCTTCGACCGCAGGCATCACCTGGGAGGACGCGTCTGGCAAGGACGGACAGCACCTCCCAGCCGGCGGCAAGCGCGCGTTCCTGCTGACCCCGGACCTCTCCGGCAAATTCGGTCCGGAACGCGCCCTCGTCGGCACGGAGCGGGGCGTCTACGCGACCATCGACAACGGCGACCACTGGAAGCCGATGTCAGCCGAGACGTTCATCCCGGACCAGGGCACCCCGATGGTCGACCGCACCGTGTGGTCGCTCAACCTCGGGTTCACCACGCCGCTGATCATGGCCGGCACGCAAGGCTTCGGCGTCTTCAACGCCCCGATCCTGCCGCTGTCCAACGGCGCGCCGACCATCACGCCGACCACGAGCATCAAGGCCGGCACCGAGCTCAAGATCAACAACCACGACGAGACGAACAACACGCTCTCGGAGCGCAAGTACATGGGCTTCAAGGGCACGAAGCCGTACTTCTTCTCGTACCAGTGGCAGTCGTGCAACTCGGGCGGTTCTGGCTGCACCCCGATCACGGGCGCGACCGGCGAGTCCTACGTCGTCCCCGACGCGGACGCGAATTCGACGAAGCGCTACAAGGTGCTCGTCACCGCGAAGAACATCGTGTCGCCGAACCCGATCACCGTGGCTTCGCCGCTCACGACCGGTGGCGTCGCTGCGCTGCCCGGCTCCGCGCCGCGCCCGTCCTTCGTGATCGCCGACCAGCCGAAACTCCAGCAGAACCCGGCGGGCCAGCCGTTCCTCGACACCTCCTTCAACGTCACACCCGGCGTGTGGCGCACCGAGGGCAGCGCCTCCGTGATCGTCCCCGACACGCTGCGCTACCGCTGGGAGCGCTGCCAGAACGCCACGTGCGGCGACATCCCGGAGGCGACGGGGTCGACGTACAAGGCGGGCCCCGCCGACATCGGCAAGTTCGTCCGCGTGTGGATCACCGCCACCGAGGCAGGGATCGGCGGCGACTGGTTCCTCGTGGGCAGCTCAAGCACGATCCTCAACAAGTTCCCGGTCAACACCAAGGCGCCCACGATCGTCGGCGACGCGTGGGTCGGTTCCAAACTCGGCTCCTCAGCCGGCGGCTGGAGCGGCTACGACATGACGTACGAGCGCCGCTGGTTCCGCTGCGAGGCCGACGGACTGGGCTGCAACCCGATGGCGTTCCCGGCGCAGACCGGTTCGACCTACGCGGTCGTCGAGGCCGACAAGGGCAAGCGCCTCAAGCTCGAGGTCACGGCGATCGCCAAAGACCCGAACCAGAACCGCAAGACGGTCGTGTTCACCGCCGCGACGGCCATGATCACGGACCCGCCGCCGCCCCCGGCGCCGGAGGTTTCGAACAACCCGAACAACCCGCAGAACCCCAACAACCCGCAGAACCCGAACAACCCGCAGCAGCCGGCGAAGGACCTCGTCGAGCTCAAGCTGCCGAGCAAGATCAAGTCGGGCGCCAAGATCGAGGCCCCCAAGACGGTCACCGGGTTCAAGAAGGTCAGCTACCAGTGGCTGCGCAACGGCAAGAAGATCAAGAAGGCCACCAAGCGCACCTACAAGCTCACCAAGGCTGACCGCGGCAAGAAGATCTCCTGCCGGGTCACCCTCACTCCGGCGGACGGCGGCAAGAAGGTCGTCTTCACGACCAAGGCCGTGCAGGTGCCGAAGAAGTAGCTCAGCGTACGACGCGGAACGCCCTGGTCACCGGTGCCAGGCGCGTTCCGTCGGCGGCCTTGGCCGTGATCGACAGGCGGTAGCTCCCAGGCGGGAGCTGCCGCCTGTTCCACGTCGTGGTGAGGGTGAAGCGGCGAGCGGCGGCCAGCGGCAGGGTCCGCGAGCCGGCCTTGGCGACGTAGCGGGTGCAGGCCTTGCGCTTGCGGTTCTTCTTCGTCGGCGCCTTGCAGTCGGTGCCGTCGCGGCGGCCGGCCTTGCCGACGAGCACCGTGAGTTTGAGCGTGGTCGGCCGGGTCGTGGCGACGCGCACGGTGCCGTGGACCGGCCTTCTCGCCTTGATCCGCTTGCGGGCGTTCGCCTTGCGCGCGAGCCGCAGGCGGTTCGGGCTGATCGTGAAGCGCGTGAGGCGCAGCGGCTCTACAACGGGCGCCGCTGGGATCGCCTCAAAGCGCGCGCCGGCGGTGCGGGCTGCGGCGCTGAGGGCGCAGGTCGGCGCCGTGCCCGCCGGGGCGCAGTCGCCGGTCCATCCCGCGAGGCGGCTGCCGGCCTTCGCGGCGGCGGTCAGGACGACCGTGCGGCCGACGCCGTAGGCCTGGGTGCAGTCGGTGACGCATGCGATGCCCGGCAGATCGCTGGTGATCGTGCCGCGCGCGGGTTCGTTGACCGAGACGTTGATGCGCCCCATCGCCGGCGGCGCCGCGCTGCTGACCATGTCGAAGCGCAGGACCCGGTTGTTGCCGGTGTCGGCGACGAGCAGCGTGGTCCCCTCGGCGTTCACGGCGACGCCTGCCGGCTCGATCACCTGGCCCGGGCCGTCGCCTTCCTCCGCCAGCGTCTCCCATGACCACGTCCCTCCCCCGCCTGGCGAGCCCCGCAGGACGCGGGCGCCGTCCGATGTTCCGGGACGGCGCTCGCTCACGTACAACCTGCCGCTGGCATCGAACGCGATGCCTGCCGGGCGGTCCCACGGCGTGGCGCCCGGCGGCGGGATCGTCGCGCCCGTCGCGACGTTGGTGATCGCGTGGTCGTCGGCGACCCACGCCACTCCGTTCTGGTCGGTTGCGAGCGCCGCGGGGTTGTCGAGGCCGCTGCGCACGACGGTCACGGCGCCGTCGGTACCGACGCGCGACACGAGGCCGTTGGTGCCGTCGGTCGTGAGCATCGCGCCGTCCGGCAGGGGCGTGAGGCCGCGCGGCACGCGCAGCGCGCCGTCGGCGGTCGTGGCCAGGACTTGGCCGTTCGGCGCGAGCCGCACCACGCGGTGGTTGCCGGTGTCCGCGACCCAGAGGTTCCCATCGGCGCCGTACGCCACACCCTGCGGAAGCTCAAACTGGCCAGCCTCGCTGCCTGGGTAGGTGAAGCCGGTGATGCTGCTGATCCGGCCGGTCTCGCCATCGTAGGTGCCGTCCGGCGCGAAGTACGTGATGCGCTGGTCGAAGCTGTCGGCGACCGCGATCCCGCCGTCGGGCCGGAACGCCACCGCGCGCGGACGCGTCACGTAGCCCGGGCCGCGGCCCGCGATCCCCCAGGCGGCGCCGACGGTCCCGTCGGGGTTGAACGCCTGGATGCGGTTGTTCGCGGTGTCGCCGACGTAGACGCGGCCGCCGGGCGCGTCCGCCAGCGCGCCGACCGCCCGCACGATCTCGAGGTTGCCGACGCCCGGGCCGTACGCCGTGAAGCCGAAGGTCGTGAGGAACTGCAGGTTGCCCGCGTCGAAGACCTGCACGCGCCCGCCGATGTTGTCGGCCACGTAGAGCCGCGGCGGCGTCGAGTTGTCGACGGCGACGTCGTACGGGAACTGGAACTGGCCCGCGCCCGTGCCGAAGGCGCCGCCCTGCGCGACGACCGTCAGCGTCGCCGCGTCGAGCACGAGGATGCGGTGGTTGACGTCGTCGGCGACGTAGAGGCGCGTGCCGGTCGCGTCGATCGCAAGGCCCTGCGGCGCCTGCATCCCGATCGCGGGGTTGCTGAGCTGGTGCGGGCCCGTCGGCTGGAGCGTGTCCGGGTCGAGCGGGATCCGGGCGACGCGGTCGTTGCCGTTGTCGGCGATGTAGACCACCGGCGCGCCGCCGGGCGCCTGGAAGACCGTGATGCCGCCGGCGCTGATGCCGCCGCCCGACGACGGCGGCGTGGTCATCAGGTTGAAGACCGTGTCGTCGCCGAAGCCCCCGAGGTAGTGGCCGTCGGACGCGCTGAAGATCTGGACGCGGTCGTTCTCGGTGTCGAGCACATAGAGGTGGCCGGTGCGGTCGACGGCCACGCCGCCGACGACGCCGATGCGGCCGGGTTCACCGCGGGTGCCGCGCCGCCCGGCGCTGAACTGCGGCTCTCCGGTCGCGCTGAACGCCTGCACGACCGAGCTGTACTGGTCGCCGACGAACACGCGCGAGCCGCCCTCGGTGACGGCCACCGCCTGGGGGAACCGGAAAACGCCCGCGCCCTGCGGCGGCTCGCCGACCACCGACGGCAGCATCGGCGGG
>JAEYAL010000206.1 GCA_023404805.1 Actinomycetes bacterium
TCGTCGCCCTCCTTGATCAGACCCATCGCGATGCCGGCGACCGGGCGCTTGAGCGGCACGCCCGCGTCCATCAGCGACAGCGACGAGCCGCAGACCGACGCCATCGACGACGAGCCGTTGGACTCGAAGATGTCCGACACCACGCGGATCGTGTACGGGAACGTCTCGGTGTCCGGGACGACCGCCAGCAGGGCGCGCTCAGCGAGGGCGCCGTGGCCGATGTCGCGGCGCTTGGGGCCGCCCATGCGGCCGGCCTCGCCAACCGAGAACGGCGGGAAGTTGTAGTGGTGCCAGTAGAACTTCTGGGTCTGCAGGCCGAGCGTGTCGATCCGCATCTCTTCCTTGAGCGTGCCGAGCGCAGCGACCGAGTAGGCCTGCGTCTCGCCGCGGGTGAAGAGGACCGAGCCGTGCGTGCGGGGACCGACGCCGACCTCGATCGTGATCGGACGGATCTCCGTCGTGTTGCGGCCGTCCGGGCGGAGCTTCTGCACGGCGATCCGCTCGCGGATCACCTTCTTCTCCAGGGCGGCGAACGCCTTCTTGGCGCCAGCGGCCTTGGCGGCGTAGTCCTCGGCGTCGGCCGGGCCGGCGTACTGCACGACGACCGCGTCCTTGACGGCGCCGATCGCGTCCTGGAGCTCGAGCTTGCCGGTCGTCTTGAGCGCCTCGTTGAGGGCGTCGCCGTGCGACGCGGCGATCTGGTCGATCAGCGGCTGGTCGACGAACGGAGCTTCGATCTCGACCTTCGGCTTGCCGACGAGGTTGCGGAGCTCAAGCTGGGCGGCGCAGAGCTGCTGGATCGCCGAGTGGGCGATGTCGAGTGCGTCGAGGATCTCGGCCTCGGTGACCTCGTTGGCGCCGGCCTCGACCATCAGGATGGCCTCGGACGTGCCGGCGACGATCAGGTCGAGGTCAGCCTCGTTGAGGATCTGCTCCTCAGTCGGGTTGACGACGAAGTTGCCGTCGACCTTGGCGATGCGCACCGCGCCGACCGGCTCCTGCACGGGGACGTCGGAGATCTGCAGGGCTGCAGACGCGCCGTTCATCGCGAGGATGTCGTACGGGTGGTCGGTGTCGATCGACAGCGTGATCGCGACGAGCTGCGTCTCGCGGCGCCAGTTCTTCGGGAACAGCGGCCGGATCGGACGGTCGATCATGCGGCAGACCAGCGTGGCCTTCTCAGAGCCGCGGCCCTCGCGCTTGAAGAACGAACCGGGAATCTTGCCTGCGGAGTACATCCGCTCTTCCACCTCGACGGTGAGGGGAAGGAAGTCGATGTCGCGCTCGTTGCCAGCAGTGGCGGTCGAAAGCACCATGGTGTCGCCCTGGCGGACGACCACGGAACCACCGGCCTGGCGAGCCATGCGCCCGGTCTCGAAAGTGATTTCGCTACCGGCGATGGTGACCGAGACGACGGTCGGATTGGGAGTCATGTTGTGAGAGTTCTCTCTGGAGGACGCCACGCGGAGGGTTCGGAACGTGCGTGGGCCCAGCTTCTTTACTTCTTGCTTCTGATCCGAACGTCCGCATCGTACCCGCTCAGGCGCAGGTAATCCGCAGCGGCGGTGTCAGCGAAGACGGCGGGGATGCCAGCGGCGCCTCCGGTCAACGCTGCACGCGTTTCCAGGGCAATGCGTTCCTGGCCGGTTTCGGCCCGCCGGTCCCGCTCAAACCGGTCGACATCAAGGCCAAGCGACTCGGCCAAGGCCCAGAGGTGCGGCGGGTCGTGGCGCCCGAGGTCGTTCATGAGCCCTCGGGCAAACGGCCAGAACGCGCCCTGGACGGCCGCAGCCTCGGCCGCGAGCGCCGCCCGGCGGGCCGGTTCCCCGCGGGCCCGGACCACGAAGTGCCGCAGGTCGATGCGGACCCGGGCCTGCGTCAGCCGGTGCACGGCGAGCGCGCAGTCCGGACAGGAGAGATCCGCGTGCACCGTGACGAGCGGCGCGTCCGCGGGCCCGTCGATCCGCGGCGCGTCGTGCTCGCACGGGTGTTCGGTCTGCCTGCCGGCCGGCTCGTCCTGCGGCGCCATCGGGGCAGGAGCGTACCCGCCTGCTCAGCCTTGGTGGTCAGCGTGTGGTGGCGGTACCGGTCTTGACCGTCGATCGCCCGCTTTCGAGCACTGCGCGCACGCGCACCTTGATCCGCGTGCCCTTCGGGATCCCGCGGGCGTACTTGCCAGGGACCTTGAGCGCCCGGAGTCCGGCCTGCACGCTGAGGCGCGCTGGGCCGGTCCCGGCGCGGCCGGTGGAGCTGACGAAGAACGACTTGCTCGACCGCCGCCGCTCGCTGAGCTTCGCGCCGGACGCCTTCGACACGACGTACTTCGTGATCGCCGCCGGACGCTGGAGCCCGAACGGCGAGCTGAGCGTGACCTTGATGTAGCGGATCCGCTCGCCGTCGTCGGCGTCGACCGTCAACGCCAAGCCCTTCGTTCGCGACATCGTCGGTCTGATCGGCGCGATCAGCGCGGCATCACACGGGAACCGGTCGGTCACCGCTGTGCTCTGGCCGCCTTGGCCGCGGAGGGTCCCGTTCCACGTGCCGCTCGCCGTGCAGGCTTTGTTCGACAGCTGGATGGGGCTCCTCTCACCGCCGTCGATCACGAGATCCAGGCGCCTGAGCGGGAGATCCGGGATGGTCGCGAAGTCGGTGATGATGCGGCCGGTCGAGTCGATGCGGACCGTGGAGAGCACGCGCTGGGCGTAGCGGCCGGTGAAGCTCATCCCGATGCCCGGGAGCCTGAAGCCCGGGACCGCGACGAGGAAGACATCGCCGGTGATCACTTCTGGCGTGATCGACACGCGCGCCGTCGCGGTGCCGACCCGCGTGGCCGCAGGGCAGGTCGCCGTCTCAAACGCAGCGGCGGGACACGGCGACTGCACGTTGTCGATGTCGGTCGCGACGCCCGCTGGGAGCGTCACCGCGGCCGCGCGGAGGTTCGCGTCTCCGGGCCGGGGCGCCATCGTGACGGCGACCCGGGGATGGCCGCCCGGTTTGAGGTCGCCGGTGAGGCTCGCCGAGAAGCCTGGCTCGAACGGCTGCGTCTCGCAGCCCGTGAACCCCAGCGCCGTCGTGCGCGAGGCCGTCTGGCCGTCCTCGCCCGTGAAATCGGCCGACGCGGGCAGCAGGCTGCACGACGTCGGGTTCAGCGGGAACCCCTGGCGGTCGAGCCGCACGGTGATCTCGCGCAGGTCGAGCGCGAGGCCGCGGAACCGCAGCGGCACCTGGGTCGTGAGGACGAGGCCCGCGTCGGTCGGCCGCAGGTCGATGCGCGCTGGCACGATGACGGTGCCCAGGTCGATCTCACCGATCCGGGCGCGGACCAGGATCTGCGCGGCGGCCACCGCGCCGGGGTCGCGGTCGCGGAGGTACATCGCCCCCTCGAGCGTGAGCGGGCGCTCCCCCGCTCCCGCGACGGTCCGCACGGTCGCGATGCGCGCGCTCTCGGGGCACTCGCCGCGTGACGCTTCGGTGCCACCGCACTCGGTGGCTGCGCTGAGGTTGGCGAGGAAGCCGGCGGGCAGCGCGACGCGGACGTCCTTCAGCCACGGCGAGCGGTCTCCGCGGGTGATCTGCACGGTGGCCGGGCTCGACGCGCCGACGGCGGGGTTGGCGACGGCCATCGAGAACTGCGGCGCAAACGCGGGCGCGTCGCAGCCCTCGTCGATGGTGAGCGACGCCGTGGCCTGCTTCGGCGTGGTCGACGCCCATGAGGTGAGCTGCGATTCGCCGGTCGTAGTGCCGCAGGTGCGCGGGGTGCGGAACAGCGCGGACGGCCCACCGGGGAAGCTGATCTTCAGCGAGCTGAAGCGCAGTTGCGGAATGCCGTCGAAGGTGGTCGTGAGCGTGCCGTGCTCGTCGGCGGTGACGCGGCCAGCCAGCTTGATCCGCGGGGCGTCGGCGGCAGTGGCGCCCTCCGGCGTGACCTCGAGGTAGAGCGCTGGCAGCGCGCCGACCTCCGCCTGCGCGCCCAGGAACACATGGCCGGTCAGCGGCGCGGCCAGCAGCGGCGTCGTGATCTCAACCTCGCCGGCGCGGCTTGCCGCAGGGCAGGCCGCTGGGCCCTCAGCGCCGACCGCGAACTCGCTGGCCGTGCAGAGCTCCAGGCCTCCGTCGCGCGTGGCCGCCTGCGCGCCGAGTTCCAGGCCCGCGGGCAGCGTCACCTCAGCCTTGCGCAGCAGCGCCGAGCGGGGCCCGAACTCGGGCTGTGGGAGGTCGACCCGCACCGTCGCCGCCGTCGGCACGCCGGCTCGGCGCTCGGCGGTCGCCACCGACACCGACGGGGCGAACGGCAGCTGGTCACAGCCGGTGAGGGTGAGGCCCGGCGACACCGCCTGGCTCCGCGTCCCGCCGTAGGTCGTCACAGCCACGTCGGCCTTCAGCGGCTCGGTGCAGCTCGTCCCGAACTGAGCGAAGTCGCCCGGCATCGTCGGGTGGTCCATCCTCGCGCCCCAGGCGCGGATGCCGACCGACTCGACGTACAGCGGGAACGGTTCGGTGCCGGGCGCCATCTGACCGGTGTCCTGGTCGACGAAGTCTTCGGGGTAGAGGTGCCGCGGCGCGTTCTGGGTGATGCCGCGGATCCGCCCGGAGCCGTCGGGCGCGAACGTGAGCCGCACCGTGAACTTCGCCGGCGCGATACCGGGGACCGGGTCGACGACCACGCCGAGCAGCGCCAGGTCGTCAGGCCCGTGGGCGAGGTTGAACACCTGGCCGCCGTCGAAGCCGCCCGACTGGTTCGGCAGGCCGCCGATCGCGAGATGCTGCCTGACCGCGCCGTTGAGCAGCGCGCTGATCCGGACGTACGCCGTCCCGACTTTCGCCGCGGGAGCGCACGTCGACGGCAGGTAGTTGCCAACACCGAAATCAGCGGCGGAGCAGGCCGCGACCGCGTCGGTGTCGCCCGCGAAGCCCGCGGGCAGGTCGATCGCGATGTCCTTCATGTCGTCGCCGTCGCCGCCATCGAGCACGTGCGTGGCGTCGATGTCAGCGATGGGCGGGTCCTCCTGCAGCCTGCGCGCGGTCGGGTTGGCCGCGTTCCGCACGAACCCCGCCTCCATGTTCGGCGTGAGGGTGAAACCGACGCACAGGTCCTGGCTCGATCCGGCTTCCCGGGCCGGAAGGATGGTCGCGGTCGAGGGCATGTTCGCGGGCACGTAGCCGGGCGCGCCTGGGTAGGCGGTCCCCTCACCGGTCGGCGACGAGATCGGCAGCGCGGGGTTGAATGGCACCTGCGTGCCGTAGATCAGCCGGCCGCCTGGCTCCGGGGTACAGCGCGGCTCGGTGCCGCTGATCGGCGCGGCGAACACGGATCCGAGCTTGACCTCGCCGGGCACCGCGCCAGCCCCCGCCGGGGCGCACGCCGCCGCCAGGATGACGGCAGCCGGCAACCACGCCAGCCGCCTGAGCGGCGTGCGGCGCGTAGACCTGCGGATGATGGACATGGGACTCCCGGGGACAGCGGTTCCGGCAGCGTAGCCGCGCTGCCTGCTTGCCCTCAAGAACCCGTGAGCCGGACCCGCGGACCGGCGCCGCACTGGTCTGAGCCGGTCAGCGCGCCCGGATGGTGATCGTCTGGTTCTGGACGGTGCCGTCCGTGAACCCGAGGCGCACTTTGACCTTCACGCGCCGCAGCGGCGAGTTGGCGGCGACGCTCGTCGTCCGCGCGACCGAGCCCTGCTTGAGCTTCAGCGACAGCGACCGCGTCGTCTTCGTGCGCGGCGTGAGGATCACGGCACGCGACGTGACGGTGACCTTGGCCGTCGCGCCGGTCATCTTCACCACTTGGTACTGCCGCGAGCGGGCCCGGCTGCGCACGAACACGAAGCCCGAGGGCAGCGTCAGCTTGGCGGTCTGCAGGTTGCGGCCGCCGAGGTCCGAGATCCGCCACGTCAGGCCGCTGACGCTCGACAGCGTGATCGCCGACTTCTTCGCTGCCGTCGGCGCGCATGGCGCGGCGATCGTGTGGCTGGCGACCTGGCCGCCGTGGCCGACGAACGCGGCGTCCCACAGCGAACCCGGCTGGCACGGCTGCGACGAGAACCGGATCGGCCCGTACTTGCCGCCCGCGATGTCCATGTCGAGGCTGCGCAGCGGCAGGTCCGGGATCGTGTCGAACCGGACGACCAGGCGCTGTTCGCTGTTCACCTTCACCGAGCTGGCGACGCGCTGGGCGTAGCGCCCCGTGAAGCTCAACCCGAGGCCTGGCAGGGTCTCCCCTTCCGTCTGGATCAGGTAGACGTCGCCCGGGATCGGCTCCGGCGTGACGGCCACGCGCGCTGTGGCAGTCCCGACGCGCTGCGACGCTGAGCAGGCGACCGCGTCGAACACCGCGCGCGGGCAGATGTTCTGGAGGTTGCCGGGGTCGGCGGCGATCCCGCGCGGCAGCGTCACCGTGGCGCCCTTCAGTGTGGAGTCGCCGCCGCGGGCGATCAGCGCGACGCGCACCTGCGGGTGTCCGAGCGGCCCGGTCTCGCCGAGGAGCGTGGCGGACAGCGTCGGCGCGAACGGCATGCTCTCGCACCCCGTGTAGGTGACCGCTCCGGCGCTGCTGACCGCCTGGCCGTGCTCGCTGGTGAGCGTCGAGGAGTAGGCGAGCGGCGCGCAGCTCGAGGGGTTGAGCATGAACGCGGGCCGGTCGAGCCGGACCCGGAATGAGCGCAGGTTGAGCGCGACGCCGCGGAATCGCGCGGGCATCGTGTACGAGATGTCGAGGCCGGCCGTGTCCGGCCGGAGATCGACACGAGCGGGCATCACGAAGTCGCCGAGGTCGACATCACCAGCCTTGGCGCGGATCACGATCGAGGCCCCGGCGACGGCGCCGAGCGGCCGCGGCGTGATGTAGACGGCACCCGAGAACTGGCGCGGGCTCGGCCCGAGGCCTGCGACGACGTCGATCGACCCGACCTGCGACTCCGCGCCGCACGCGGCGGCGGCCGCCTCCGTGAAGGGGCACTCCGGGATGGAGCCGATGTTCGCGAGCAGGCCGCTCGGGAGCGACAGGCGGGACACGCCGAAGCGCGGCGACCGGTCTTCGCGGACCATCGCCAGCGTCGTCGTGGTCTGCGCGCCCGCCTGGGAGTCGTCGGGGCCCATGATGAACGCAGGCGCGAACGGCGGCAGGGAGCAGTCCTGGTCGATCGTCACCGGGCCTGCGGCGACGGCCGTCTCGTTGGTCGCGAGCGCGGTGAAGCTCGCGATCCCCGCGAAGTTGCCGCAGGCCGCCGACGTGCCGAGCAGCGCATGGTCGCCACCGAGCAGCGTGAGCTGGACCTCGCTGAACGGCGGCTTGGGGATCTCGTCGAAGGTCACGCTCGTGCGGCCGTCGCCGTCGACGCCGACAGCGCCGACGAGCTTGATGCGGCTCGCGTCAGCCGCAGGCGAGCCGTTCAGCGAAGCCTCGACGTAGAGCGGCGGCAGCTCGCCGACCGCCGCCTGGGCTCCGAGGAACACGTCGCCCAGCAGCTGCTCGGAGCCGCCGTTCTCGTGCACGATGAACTTGACCGACCCGACCTTCGTGTCGGCGCTGCAGGAGGCCGGCGCTGCCCCGTGCACGGCGAACGAGCCCACCGGGCACGTCTGCAGCTTCCCGTCGCCGGTCGACATCTGCGGGCCGAGGTCGAAGCCCTGCGGCAGCGTGAGCTGCATCCGCCGCAGCTGCGACGCCGCCGGATCGGCAGGATCCACCGGGACGGTCACCTTCGTCGTGAGCCCAGTCGGGACGGCAGGGCGCTTGTCGTAGTCGCTGAACGTGACCGCGCCCGCCAGGGCGAACGCGGGAGCGGCGGACAGGCCGAAGAGACCCGCCGCCACGGCGAGCAGGGACAAGAGCCCGCGCAGTACGCGGGCGGAGGGTGACGAGGAAGCGGAGGTCACGGATCCGGCGCGCTGAGCAAGTGAAACAGCGCGTAGCCAAACGACCTTATCGGAGCCGGGCAGCAGCCACGACCACGGGATTGCGTGCGGCCCGGTCGGCCGGAGCTACCAGCCGAGTTCGGCGACCGCGTCGAGCACGAGGCTCACCGGCGGCAGGATGCCCGGGTGCTCGCCCTCCCACGACCACGCGATGGTGCCGTCCTCGGCGGTCAGCACGAGCGCACGGGTGGCCATGCCGCCCGGGTGGAAGTAGACGCCGAACGCCTTCGACGCGTCGCCCTTGGGCTCAAAATCCGACAGCTGCCGGATCGAGACGCCGAGCTTGTCTGCGAACGCGACCTGCGAATCGGACGCGTCGCACGAGACCGCCACGACCGTGACCTGCTTCGCTGCGAGATCGTCGACGACCTCTTGCAGCAGCTGCAGCTGGTCGGTGCAGACCGGGCTGAAGGCGAACGGGTAGAAGACGAGCAGGGTCCGCTCGCCGATCACCGCGTCCTGGGTGAAGGGCGCGCCTTCAGCGGTGCGCAGCGAGAAGCGCGGAACCGCGCTCCCGGCAGGAAGAACGGCCACGAGGCCGGGGAAGAGCTGGGCGGGCCCGCCTTAGCGGCGGAGACCCAGGTCCTTGATCAGCTGGCGGTAGCCGTCGAGGTCCTTGCCCTCGTAGTACCGCAGCATGCGACGGCGCTGGCCGACGAGCATGAGGAGGCCACGGCGCGAGCTGTGGTCCTTCTTGTGGAAGCGCAGGTGCTCGGTCAGGCCGTTGATCCGCTCGGTGAGGAGAGCGATCTGAACCTTGACGTTTCCAGTGTCCTGCTCGTTGTCCCCGAAACGGCGGGTGATCTCGAGCTTGCGGTCGGTGGTGAGCTGCATGCGACGACGCAGAGTAGCAGCGTGGCGCGGGAAACGGCTTCACCCCTGCCCGGAGGCCCGCCGAACGCGCTCAGGCTTCGGTGCTCTCGTTCACCGGCACAAGCGCCCGGGTCCGGTCGACATCCAGGTTCATCTGCTCGATGAGAGGGTCGATGCCGTCGAACTTGAGCTCGCCGCGCAGGCGTTCCACGAAGGTGAGCGAGATCTGCTGGCCGTAGAGGTCGGCCGAGAAGTCGAGGACGTACGCCTCGATCAGGACGCCCCGGCCCGTTTGGAAGGTCGGACGCACGCCGATGTTCACGGCCGCGGCGCGGCCCTGGCCGGTGCGGCAGGCGTAGATGCCGTGCGCAGGCGTCACGAAGCGGTCGTCCGGGACGATGTTGGCGGTCGGAAAGCCCAGCTCGCGGCCGCGCTTGTCGCCGTGGACGACCGTGCCCGTGAGCTTGTAGTCCGAGCCGAGCAGCTCCGCGGCCTGGGTCACATCGCCCTCGTCGCGCAGCAGCTTGCGGATGCGGGTCGATGAGACCGGTTCCCCGCCGTACTCCGTCAGCGGAGCGATCCGGACGGTGAAGCGGCCGTCGGCAGCCAGCATCGCGGCGTTGCCCTGCGCCTTGGCGCCGAAGTGGAAGTTGTCGCCGACGCTGACATGTTCGGCGCCGAGCTGGTCGATCAGGACGTGGTCGATGAACTCCTGGGCGGTCTGCTTGGAGAACGCGCCGTCGAACGGGATCACGATCAGCTCCTGCACACCGAGCTCCGCGACGAGCTCGGCCTTGCGGTCCAGGTCGGTGAGCAGCTGGGGCGCCGATTCCGGATGGACCACCAGCGACGGATGCGGATCGAACGTGAGCACCGTGTCGGCGCCGGCGATCACGTCGCGGTGTCCGCGGTGTACGCCGTCGAAGGTCCCGATCGCGATGCGGCGCGGACGACGCTCAGCGTCGGGCAGCCAGGTCAGCTTCATGCCCGGAAGCCTACGACCGCAGAAAGCGACGCGCGGTCCGCCTGCGCGATCGCGACCGCTCCGTCGCCGTCGAGCACCAGAACGGGCGCTCCCCTCGGCAGTTCTGGAGGGAGATCGGCGAGCGGGACGCGGCGTCCGTGATGGATCGCACGGGCTTGGTCTGGCGGCAGGACGAACGACGGGAGGAACGGCAGCGCGCGCTCCAACGGGATCAGCCGCGCGGCGACGGCGGCGCGGTCGGTGAGCTCCGCCAATGGCGCCGCGTCGCCGATCGACCACGGTCCAACGGCGGTGCGCCGGAGCTCGAGGCAGTAGCCGTCGCCCAGGTCGGCGACGAGCGTGCGGATGTAGGTGCCGGTCGAGCAGTGCACCGCAAGCCGGACTTGGTCGCCCTCCCGCGCCAGCTCCTCGAAGCCGTAGACCGTGATCGTCCGCTCGGGTACCTCGACGTCGTGCCCGGCGCGGGCGAGCTTGTAGGCGCGCTGGCCGTTGATCTTGATCGCCGAGTACGCAGGCGGCCGCTGCGTGATCTCGCCAGTCGGCAGGTGCAGGGGCGACGCCGGGACCCGTCCAGTGACCGTGATCTCGCCCTCAGGGTCGCCGGTCGTCGACAGCGCCCCGAGCTGCGCGAGTGTCTCGTAGCGCTTGTCGAGCCCCACCGCGAACTGCGAGGTGCGCGTCCCACGGCCGACGAGCACGAGCATCAGCCCGGTCGCGAACGGATCGAGCGTCCCCGCGTGGCCGACGCGTTCGGCCTTCTTGCCGCCCAGCGCCCGCCGGACTGCCGCGACGACCGCGTGCGAGCTGATGCCTGCTGGCTTGTCGACCAGCACCAGGCCGTCGAGCGGCGCCGGCGGGGTAGCCGGCGGCGCACCAGCGGCCTGCTCAGGCGGCTGCGCCACCGCCGTCCTGCCTGGCCAGCTCGGTCAGGATGAACTCGGCCATGCCCGCGTCGTCGAGCGCCGTGACGAAGCCAGCGGCCTGCGGATGACCTCCCCCGCCGCTGGCGCGCGCGATCGCCGAGACGTCGACGCTCGGATCCGCGGCGCGGAGCGAGACCTTGAAGGTGCCCGGCGCGAGCTCGAGCTCGCGGGCGAGCGCGGCGACGCGGACGCCGCGCAGGACGCGCAGCACGTCGATGATGCCCTCGGCGTGGGCCTCGGTCGCCTGCGCGGCGGCGAAGTCCTCCGCGGTGACGCGGGCCGAGACGAGCAGCCCGTCGCCGTGGATCGCCATGGAGTCGAGCGCGTACCGCAGCAGGTGCAGCTTGGCGGGGCGCACGTCTTCGTAGAGCCGTCGGCGCACGCCGGTCAGGTCGACGCCGGCTGCGATGAGGTCGGCAGCCATCTCATGCGAGCGGGACGTCGTGTTCTCGTACGAGAAGCGCCCGGTGTCGGTGAGCAGGCCGACGTAGAGCGGCTCGGCGAGCTCTGGCGTGAGCGGCACGGCGAGCTCTTTGGCCAGCAGCCAGACCATCTCGGCGGTGCTCGACGCCGTGGGGTCGACGAAGTTCATCGTCCCGAAGCGCGTGTTGTCGTGGTGGTGGTCGATGTTGACCAGGTCCGGGATCTCCGGCAGCCGCGGCCCGAGCGGCGTGCGGTCGGCGTTCCCGCAGTCCAGGAAGACCACGGTCGCGCCGCCGAAGTCGACGGTGTCCTCGGTGACGACCTCGCCGAGGTCGTAGACGGCGAGCTCCTCCGGGAGCGGCAGGTCGTCGCCCGAGACGAAGACGCGCGAGTCGACTCCGATCGCGGCGAGGATCAGGCGCATGCCGACGAGCGACCCGATCGCGTCGCCATCGGGGTGCGTATGGGTGGCCAGGATGACCCGGCCGGCGCTGCGCAGCGCGGTGGCGACCTCAGTGGCCGTCGCCTCCTGCGTCAACGGGAGTCCCCGTCGCGGCGCGGGGCCGCATCGACCTGGGCGTTGACCTCCACCCCAGGCTGGACGGCGTCCGGATCGGTGAGGATCGCGTCGAGCCGGACCGCGCGCCGGGCGCTGTCGTCGAGGTAGAACTCCAGGACCGGCGTGTATTTGAGCCGGAGGTCGTGGGCGACCGCCGACTGCAGCAGCCGCTTGGCGCGGTTGAGCGCGTTGAGCGACTCCTGCTGCTCGTCCTCGTCGCCGAGCGAGCTGACGAAGACCTTCGCGTGGCGGAGGTCGCCGCTCGTCTGCACGGAGGTGATCGTCACGAATCCCACGCCGGGATCCGTGACGTCACGCGCGATCGCGGTCGCCAGGACTTCGCGGAGGGATCCATCGACCCTCCGCATCCGCTGCGATGCCATGGCTTGCGCCCTCCGTGAAATCCGGCGCTAGGCGCGCGAGGCGAGCTCGCGCTCGACCTTGCGCGTCGTGTACGCCTCGAGGATGTCGCCCTCGTGCAGGTCGCTGTAGCCACGGAGCACGATGCCGCACTCGTAGCCGCTGGCGACTTCGCGAGCGTCGTCGTTGAAGCGGCGCAGCGATTCGATCTCGCCCTCGTGCACGACGGTGCCGTCGCGGACCACGCGCACCTTCGCACCGCGCGTGACGCGGCCGTCGGTGACGTAGGAGCCGGCGATGGTGCCGATCTTCGACGCCTTGAAGATCTGGCGGACCTCCACGGTGCCGAGCGCATCCTCGACCTCTTCGGGCTCGAGCAGGCCGGTCATGGCCTGCTTGACGTCCTCGAGGGCGCGGTAGATCACGGAGTACGAGCGGATCTCGACGTCTTCGCGGTCGGCGAGGTTCTTCGCGTCGCCCACGGGGCGCACGTTGAAGCCGATCACGATCGAGTCGGACGCCGACGCGAGCATGACGTCGGACTCGGTGATGCCACCGACGCCCGAGTGCACGATCTTGACGGCGACTTCGTCCTGCGGCAGGCGTGCGATCTCGTCCTCGAAGGCCTCGACGGAACCGCCGACATCGCCCTTGATGATGAGGGTGAGCTCCTTGCGCTCACCAGCCTGGATCTCCGAGAAGATGTCGTCGAGCGAGTGCTTGCGGCCGGACTGGCGGGCCTGGCGCTCCTGGCGGAGGCGCAGCGCGCGCTCCTCGGCCTTGGTGCGGGCTTCCTTGTCGTTCTCGGCTTCGATCACGAACTCGCCCGCGGACGGGACGGTGTTGAAACCGAGGACCTCGACCGGATCGCCCGGGCCAGCCTCTTCGACGCGCTTGCCGTTGTAGTCGAGCAGCGCCTTGACGCGGCCCCAGTGGCCACCAGCGACGAGCGAGTCGCCGACCATCATCGTGCCGCGCTGCACGAGCACGGTCGCGACGGGGCCGCGGCCCGGATCGAGCTTGGCTTCGATGACGACGCCGGAAGCCTCGGCCTCCGGGTTCGCGCGGATGTCCTGCAGGTCGGCGACGACGAGCAGCGTCTCGAGGAGGTCCTCGATGCCGGTCTTCGCCTTCGCGGACACGTCGACGAACTCGGTGTCGCCGCCCCATTCCGAGGGCTGCAGGCCGAAGTTCGTCATCTCCGTGCGCACGCGCTGGGGATCTGCGCCTTCCTTGTCGATCTTGTTGACCGCGACCACGATCGGCACTTCGGCCGCCTTGGCGTGGTCGATCGCCTCGCGCGTCTGCGGCTTCACGCCGTCGTCGGCGGCGACCACGATCACGGCGATATCCGTGACGCGGGCACCACGGGCGCGCATGGCGGTGAACGCCTCGTGGCCCGGGGTATCGAGGAACGTGATCGTGTGCTCGGCGTGGTGCGCCTGGTACGCGCCGATGTGCTGCGTGATGCCGCCGGCTTCGCCCTTCGTCACCTCCGCGGAGCGGATGGCGTCGAGCAGCGAGGTCTTGCCGTGGTCGACGTGGCCCATGATCGTGATGACCGGCGGGCGGATGACCAGATCGTCGTCGTCGTCCTCGAACTCGGGCGCCTGCGCGTCCTCATCCGCGGCGTGGACGATCTCGATCTCTTTCTCGAACTCCGCGGCGAGCACGCCGATGGCGTCGTCGGACAGCGTCTGCGTGAGCGTCGCCATCTCGCCGAGCATCATCAGCTTCTTGATGATCTCCGCGCCGGAGACGCCGAGGTACTCGGAGACGTCCTTGACGGTCGAACCGGACGCGATCTTGACCAGATCGGTCTTGCTGTGCTGGTTCGTGTCGAGGCTGTCGACGGTCTCTTCGATGACGTCGGCGCGGCGGCGGCGGCCGCCACCACGGCGCGGACGGCGGTGCGGACCCTGCGGGCCGCCACCGGGACCGCCGGGACGGCCGGGGCCGCCACCGGGACCACCACGGCCG
>JAEYAL010000079.1 GCA_023404805.1 Actinomycetes bacterium
CCCCTTGGGGGGGGGGGGGGGGGGGGGGCGCGCGCCCCGCCCCGGCCGCCGGCCTGCCCGCTCGCTGGCGGGTGAGGTCCCGGTGTTGGCCGCGATCGGGAGCGGCACCGCCACGCAGGCGGTCGACGCCGGCGACGGCGCGCCTCTGCTCGCCCAAGGCGGCCGTTCCGGATCAGGCGCCGTGCACACGGTCGGCGGCGGCCGGATCACCGAGCCGCTCACCGGCCCTGCCGAGGCGTACGCGGCCCTCGCGCTCGGCCTCGGCGACTACGTCCGCAAAAACGGCTTCAAGCACGTCGTGATCGGCCTCTCGGGCGGCATCGACTCGACGCTCGTGGCGCTGCTGGCGGTCGACGCCCTGGGCGCCGATGCGGTGACCGGCGTGACGATGCCGTCGCGCTACTCGTCAGACGGCACGCTGTCGGACGCGCACGGCCTCGCCGAGCGCCTCGGCATCCCGATCCACGAGATCCCGATCGAGGGGCCGTTCAAGGCCTTCGAGGACAGCCTCGCGCCGGCGTTCGAGGGGCGCGAGCCCGACCTCACCGAGGAGAACCTCCAGGCGCGCATCCGCGGCACGCTGCTCATGGCGCTGTCGAACAAGTTCGGCTGGCTCGTGCTCACGACGGCCAACAAGTCCGAGACGTCGGTCGGCTACTCGACGCTCTATGGCGACATGGCCGGCGGCTTCGCACCGCTCAAGGACACCCCGAAGATGCTCGTGTTCGAGCTGACGGAGTGGCGCTCGACGCGCGATGGCGGCCAGCTCGTCCCGCCGGAGGTGCTCACCCGGCCGCCGTCAGCCGAGCTGCGCCCGGACCAGGAAGACAGCCACAGCCTGCCGCCGTATCCGATCCTCGACGCGATCATCGTCGGCTACGTCGAGCGCGACCTCTCGCGCGACCAGCTCATCGCAGCGGGCCTGCCCGAGGAGCACGTCGACCGGGCGCTGAGCCTGATCGACCGCGCCGAGTACAAGCGCCGCCAGGGCCCTCCAGGGATCCGGCTCACCAGCCGGGCCCTGTCGCGCGACCGGCGTGTGCCGATCACGAACCGCTACCCGCCGGGCTGAGCCGGCGCCTGCGGGTCCGCTGCTCTGGGCCGCCGGTGGAGTTAGGCAGGCTCGCCGCCGCGCAAGGCGATCGTCACCCGCGACGTGGCGCACAGCTTGCCGTCGGAGCTCCGGTGTTCGACGTCCCAGAGCTGGGTCGTGCGGCCTCCGTGGATGCGCCTTGCGACCGACGTCAGCGTGCCCTCGCCGACGAACGGCCGCAGGAACGCGGTGTTGTTCGACAGGCCGACGGCGGAGCCGCCCTTGGGCACGGCCGTCAGCGCGCCGCCGACCGACGCCGCCGACTCGGCGACCAGCGCGTAGATCCCGCCATGCACGAGCCCGAACGGCTGCTTGTGGCGGTGGTCGACCTCGACGGTCGCGGTGACCTCCTCGGGCGTCGCGGCGGTGATCTGCACGCCAAGCGTGCCGTCGGCCGTCTGCTCGTACGGGAGCAGCGTCGGGAGGATCGCCTCGCCCTCTGGGGTCGTCCACTGGTTCGTCAGATCGGGCTGCGACATGCCCGGCAGGCTAGCCGCACCGCGGCGCTTGTCCCCCGCTCGTTCGCCGTCGGACAGACCGCCGCCCAGGGGTGCCTACCGCCACCGGCTGTGCCGGGCGTGGGACTGCAGCGTCAGCGCCGCCGCCTCGCTAGCCTGTGCGGGCTGATGACCGCCCTCGCCGACCTCCAGCCCGACCGTCGCGCGGTCCTGCAGCTGCTCGTGGCCCGTGGCCGCGGCTACGACCAGATCGCCGAGCTGCTGAACCTGCCGGAGATCGTGGTGCGCCGCCGCGCCCATGACGCGATCACCGCGCTCGCAGGCGGTGGCGCCGGGCTCGACGACAGCCGCCGCGCGCTCCTCTGCGACTACCTCGTCGGCGAACTGCCGGCCAGCCGCCGCGCCGAGGCGCGCACGCTCCTCGCCGACGACGCCACTGCGCGCCGGTTCGCGCGCAGCGCGGCCGGCCGCCTCGCGGGCATCGAAGGCGCCCAGCTGCCTGAGCTGCCGCCGGAGGACGAGGAGGTCGTCGAAGCGCTCGACGCCCTCGACGCCCGCCGCGAGCGCAAGCAGGAGCTCGAACAGTCTTCGCGCAAGGGCGCCTGGTTCCTCATCGGCGGGATCGCCTTGGCGGTCATCGCCGTTGTCGTCCTCCTCTCGATCTTCGCCGGCGACAACAAGGACGACACCGCCACGAACAAGGGGGCCTCGACCGAGGAGACCACCCCCGGTTCCGGTCGTCCGACCTTCGCCGTCCGGATGACCTCGCCTTCGGGCGGCTCCGCCAAAGGCGAGGCCGCGCTCCGCGCCAGCCCTGAGGGCCCGATGAACCTCGTCCTGCGCGCCGAGGGCCTCGCGCCGACCAAGCAGCTGGAGAACGGCGGCTTCACGGCCTACAACGTCTGGCTCGACGGCCCGAACGAGCCCGCGCTGTCGCTCGGGTTCTTCACGCCGAACAACTCCGACGACAACGTCTCTGCGGCCGATGGCTCCCTTGAGCTCGTCGCCCGCCTCGACGGATCGAACACGCCCGCGATCGAGGCGTCCGACCTCGAGAAGTACGACACGCTGCTCCTCACCCGCGAGACGCTGGCCTCGCAGCAGGACCGCCCGGAGGAGCCGGGGCCGGTCGTGCTCAAGGGCGAGATCCAGTCGGTCACCGGCTAGCGGGCCGGGCGCCGGCGGCGCGAGCGATCGCGCCGCGGCGCCGCTACTCGGTGAAGCGGCGCAGGTCTCGCACGAGCAGCAGGTGTGAGAGGCGCGAGACCGTCACCGCGAGGTCGTCGAGCACGTCGACGGCTTCCTTGCGGCGCTCGGGGTTGCGCGACTGCAGCGACGGCCCGAGCAGCTGCTGGAGCAGGCCCGCTTCGCGGTCGGCTGAGGAGCGGAAGGTGCGCAGGTGCCGGGCGCCGATCCCGTACTGCGAGAGCGCCGCAGCGGCCATCACGATCTCGCGCTCGGCGTCGTCGTACACGGTGCTGCCGTCCTTCGACGGCCTGCCAGCGATCAGGCCGTACTCGGCGAGATCACGGAGCAGGCGCTCGTCAGCGCGCGCGTCGGCGATCACGTCTTCTTGGCGGTGCAGCGAGCCCTTGGAGAGCACGGAGACGTTGGTGGTGCTGCGCGACCCCGCCTCCGGGCGCGTCGCGCGGCTCTCGGCTTGGCTGCCAGTGCCGACGCTCGCCGTCTCAGCGGAGCCGCGGCCTGCGGCCAGCTCCTGGCGGATGACGCGCAGCGGCAGGAACTCGTCGCGCTGCATGCGCAGGATCGCGCGCAGGCGGTCGATGTCGGCCTGCGAGTAGAGCCGGTATCCGCCAGAGGTCCGCTGCGGCGTGATCAGCCGCTGGTCCTCCAGGTACCGGATCTTCGAGATCGAGATATCTGGGAACTCTTGGCGCAGCGTCTGGCAGACGGCGCCGATCGTCGCGCCTTTGCCGCGCGCGCCATCGCTGTGGGAGCGCGGTCCGGCGTCCTCGCCGGCTTCCGAACTGGGACGGAACATCAGCCGGACAGGAACGTGAGCTTGTACTTGCCGATCTGCAGCTCGTCGCCGTCGTCGAGGCGGTGCGAGTCGATGCGGCGGCGGTTCACGTACGTGCCGTTGAGCGACCCGAGGTCCTCAAGCCAGTACACGCCGCCGCGCTGCAGCACGCGGGCGTGGTCGCGCGAGACGGTGACGTCGTCGAGGAACAGGCCGGCGTCGGGCCGGCGGCCGATGGTGAGGCGCTCGTCGGTGACCGCGACGCTCTCCCCCACACGCCCGCCGCCGGAGCGGATGACGATCGCCGCACCGGTCGACGCGACGACCGCGTCGAGATCGACCGGGACGAACTCGCCGGTCTCGTCGTCGACGCGGTACGCAGGATCGCGGTGGTGGTCGGGGTCCCCGACGAACGCACCGCACTTCTGGCAGTAGTTGGCGCCCTCTGCGTTAACGAACCCGCAGTCCGGGCAGTGGCGCGCCACCGCAGTGCTCCGCTAGGCGGTCGGTGCCGACTCGCCGTCGTCCGGGAGGTCGACGCGGCCAGCCAGGATGTCGGTCAGGCGCGCGACGTCGTCGCCGGTGAGGATGTCGTCGCCACGCTCGTGCTTCTTGCGCAGACGGTTGACGAGCTCAGCGCGAAGGATGTCGATCTTGCCGTGCAGGATGCGGCGGCGGTACGAAATCTCGACTTCTTCGTCAGTCAGCTGGTGGATGAGGTCCTTCAGCTCCTGATCGGAGAGAGAACCGAGATCGGGAAACGTGTCCATTGCTTACGGCGGGCTCCGGTCGGGAAGTGCCGATCATAGTCAGATCCTCGGCGTGACCGTGGCCACGCAAGCCATCATCCGCACTCGGGGTCCCCAGGACTCGCCCTCAACCTCAGCTTCAGGCCCTAGCCTCGGGCGTTTTCGGGCGTCGCCCAGCGATGACCCCAATTGTTGACGCGCTGTCAAATGGGTGTCCACTTGCACGCCGCAGGCGAGGCCGTCGAGGCTTGTCAGGGCGTGCGCGACGAGGCGGCCGGCGCCACCGGCGGCCGCGCGAACGTCGCCCGGGCGTAGAGCGCGCTGGCGATGTAAGCCATCACGACGCCGATCAGCAGGAGGATCTCAGCGAGCCGCTCGGCGCCTGCGATCGCGAAGAAGAGCGACGACATGATCGGCCACACGCCGAGCCGGCCGAACCAGTTGATGGTGAGCGCGCCGCGGCGCTTGAGCGCGACCCGGCCCAGCCCGAGCATCAGGATCTCGCGGACGAGCAGGAGCCCGAGCAGCCAATGGCTGAGGAGGTCGAAGTACCAGCAGACGGCGGCGCCGCTGATGATCATCAGCCGGTCGATGATCGGATCCAGCAGCGCGCCGAGGCGGCTGTACTGGCCCGTGACGCGCGCCACGATGCCGTCGAGGTAGTCGCCCCAGGCGACAAGGCCGTAGAGCACCGCGGCGGCGGTCGAGTGCCCGTCGCCGCTGCTCAGAGCGAACACCAGGAAGAGCGCCAGCCCGACGATCCGCAGGTAGCCGACGAAGTTCGGCAACGTCCACGGCCGCAGAGGGCTGCCCGGCAACGTCGAAGCCGGTGGCGGCCCCGAGCGATCGAGACCGAGCAGGCGCCGGAGGCCTCCGCCCCCACGCTCCTGGGGGCGTTTGGTCACGGCGCCTCGGCGAGGTGCGCCCGCACGGCGGGCACCGGGTCAGCCAGGGAGACGGCGGGCAGCTCGACGCTGCCGCGGCGCAGCTGCGCTTCGGCCTCGCCACGCTCCAGCGTCCTGCGTCCGACCACGAGCCGCAGCGGGCAGCCCAGGAGCTCCGCGTCGGTGAGCTTCTCGCCAGCGCCGCCCGGGCGGTCGTCGAGGAGGACTTCGAATCCGGCGTCCTCGAGCGTCTTCGCGAGCTGCTCGGCGGCCTTCGCCTCGTCGCTGTCGGGCTTGCCGAGGCCAGCCACATGGACCTGCCATGGCGCGATCGCCTTGGGCCACGCGATGCCGCGCTCGTCACCGAACTGCTCGGCCGTCGACGCGACGATGCGGGCCGGCCCGATGCCGTAGCAACCCATGATCATCGGCTTGCGGCTGCCGTCCTCGTCGAGGAACGTCGCGCCGAGCGCCTCGGTGTACTTGGTGCCGAGCTTGAAGATGTTCCCGATCTCGATCGCCGGAACGATCTCGATCGGCTTGCCGTCGACGGTGTCGCCCGGCTTGGCCGCGCGCACGTCGGCGCGGCGCGGCTGGAAGTCGCGGCCCGGCCGCACACCACGCAGGTGCTTGTCGACGGCGTTCGCGCCCACCACATGCTCGGTGTCGCCCACGGCCGCGTCGAGGATCACCGTTGTGCCGGGGTCGGCCATGCCGATCGGCCCGAGGAACCCGGCGGGGCCGATCGCCGCAGCGATCTCGGCTTCGTTGGCCGGGCGGTGCGCGCCGCCAAGCGCGGTCGCCAGCTTCGTGTCCTGCACCGTGTCGTCGCCGCGGACGAGCACGAGCACGACGCCCTCGGGGCCGACGACGACCACGGCCTTGAGCGTCGCTGACGCGTCGAGGCCCAGCTGCTGCGCGACCGCTTCGATCGTCTTGGCGCCGGGCGTGTCGACAGGCTCGGGAGCGCCGATCGGATCGACCGCGGCGGCCGGCGACGGCGTCGTCGCGGCGACCTCGACGTTCGCGGCATAGCCGTCGGCCAGCACGATGTCGTCCTCGCCAGCGGCACACGGCGCCATGTACTCATGAGCGCCAGCGCCGCCCATCATGCCGACGTCGGACTCCACGCGGTACCAGCGCAGGCCGCAGCGGTTGTAGATGTTCGCGTAGGCGGCGGTCTGGACCTCGTAGCTCGCATCCAGGCCCGCTTCATCGCGGTCGAACGAATACGCGTCCTTCATCACGAACTCGCGGGTGCGCAGGACGCCGGCGCGCGGACGCGGCTCGTCGCGCTCCTTCGTCTGCACCTGGTAGAGCGTGAACGGCAGCTGGCGGTACGACTTGACGGTCTGCGCGACGTGCGTGGTCACGGCCTCTTCGTGCGTCATCGCGAGCACCATCGGGCTGCCCTTGCGGTCTTCGAGCTTGAACAGCTCGTGGATCCCGTCGCGGCCGGTCTTCTGCCACAGCTCGACCGGCTGCAGCACGGGCAGCGACAGCTCCTGGGCGCCGGCGGCGTCCATCTCCTCGCGGATCACCGCGACGACCTTCTGGTGGATTCGCCACCCCACCGGAAGCCATGACCAGAGGCCTGACCCGAGCTGGCGGACGAGGCCAGCACGGACCATCAACTGGTGCGACAGCGCCTCGGCATCCGCCGGGGGCTGCCGCTCGGTCGGCAGGAGCAGCTGCGACAGGCGATGCACCCCCTGGAATCTAGCCATCCGGGTGGCGCCACGAGTCCACGCCGCGGGCAGGGGCACTCGTCATAGACTCCAGGCCGTCCGCCCCTCCATCCCAGACCGAGGAGCCCCCACATGGCTTACGAAGTTCCCGCCCTGCCTTACGCCTACGACGCGCTCGAGCCGCACATCGACGCGCAGACCATGACCATCCATCACGACAAGCACCACCAGGCGTACGTCGACAAGGTCAACGCCGCCCTCGAAGGCACCGAGTGGGCCGACAAGCCGATCGAGGAGGTCGTCGCCAACCTCTCGTCGCTCCCCGCCGACAAGCAGGGCCCCGTCCGCAACAACGGCGGCGGCCACCTCAACCACTCCCTCTTCTGGGAGGCCCTCTCGCCCGACGGCGGCGAGCCGACCGGCGAGCTCGCCGACGCGATCACCGCCAAGTTCGGCTCCCTCGACGCCTTCAAGGAGCAGTTCGAGGCCGCTGGCGTCAACCAGTTCGGCTCCGGCTGGGCCTGGCTCGTCCTCGACGGCGGCGAGCTCGCCATCACGTCGACCGCCAACCAGGACTCGCCGCTGACCGACGGCAAGACCCCGCTCCTCGGCAACGACGTGTGGGAGCACGCGTACTACCTCAAGTACCAGAACCAGCGCCCGGCCTACCTCAAGGCGTTCTGGAACGTCGTCAACTGGGACAAGGTCGCGGAGCGCTTCGCCGCTGCGAAGTAGCACCTGGACCCGGGCCGCTCAGGAGCCCGGATGTCCTCCTCGGGGCCGCCGTCGTGCGGCCCCGAGCCGTTCCGGGGTCGCTCAGCGCGGCGGCTTGAGCTTCAGCGCCCGGTACTCGCCCTGCAGCAGGCCGATCGTCCCGCTGAGGGTCGGTCCGGGATCCGGCGTGCGGGTCCAGGTCAGGCCGACGGTGCCGCCGGTGCCCTTGAGCACGACGTCGCGGCCGCTCAGGGTCGCCTCGCCGTTGACGGTCGCCGTGGCCACCGACGGCGGCAGCGGGAACCGCACCTTCGGCGCATCGGCGTCGGGGTCGCGCTGCTTCAGGCTCCATGTGAGGATCGCGCCGTTCGGCGTCGCGCGGAAGTTCAGCGAGACCAGGCCCGCGTTGGTCGGCAGGTTCACGACGTTCGTGACCTTCTCCGGCTCGAGCCACGCCGACGGCAGGGCGCCGAGCACGACCAGGGCGCCGTCCTGGTCGCGCGCCAGCAGGTCGTGCACGAAGGTGACGTACTCCGCGGCGAACGCGCCGTGCGGCGCGATGTTGCTGCGGGCGTCGCGCTTCCAATAGGGGCGCAGGTTGGTCTCGAACGTGCCCGCGGTCGGCGTGAGGTGCGCCAGGGTCGAGTAGAGGCCCTGGAGCGGCCCGTTTTGATCGCCGGCGCGCAGGGTGGTCTGCCAGACGCGGAATCCGGTGTACATGTGGAGGAACTGGCCGCCCGCGTACGTCGCGACGCCCTCCTTCTGCTCCGCGATCGAGGCGGCCATCGTGCCGGTGACGAGCGGGTCGGTCGGCTGCAGCGTCGGGTACGGCCACGCCGCCCACAGCTCACCCCAGCTGTAGCCGCCAGGCTGGTCGAGCGCCGGGCGGATCCGGTTGTTCATCGCCGTGCTGCGCGCGAGTTCGATCACGCGGTTCTTGAGCTTGTCGCGGGTCGCGCGGGCTTTGGCCGCGAGCGGCTTGTTGCCGGCGACGGTCGCCAGGCTCACTGCGGCGTCGAGGCCGGCCACGCCCCACAGCTGGTCGCCTGTCAGCTCGCCAGCGATCAACTCGTTGTCGCGAGGGTCTGACGGCGGCAGCAGGCCCTGTGGGTTCGCGGCGATCGTGTCGGCCGTCCAGGTGACGGCACGGTCGACCGACGGGACCCACGCGAGCGCGAACGCCTTGTCGCCCGTGAGGCGCACGTGCTGGCCGAGCGACCAGAGCGCTTGCCCGAGGCCGTCCTTCTGGCCCGGCCGCGACGAGAACTCGCCCGAGGGCAGCTGCCAGGTCGCGACGAACCCGAGGTCCTCCGCGGCCACGCTGTGCAACCCCACGAGGTCGAGGGCGTTGCTCATCATCGCGGCGTCGCGCAGCCAGTACGCGTGGTACTGCATCTGGTTCACGGCCTGCACCCAGTGGCCGTCGGGCAGCTGGTAGCGCGGGATGAGGATGTTGGCGACCGAGGCGTCGAACGCCCGCTGCACGGCAGGTTCCGGCAGCTCGACGGTGGCCCCGGTGCTCCGCTGGCCGCGCCACGCGACGGCGAGGTCCGAGCCGGTGACGTGGATGTCGGTGGCGGCGATCGCCGCAACGCGCGGGTCGCGGGCCGGGAGCGGCATGAACGGCACGACGACGTGGACCCGCGAGCGGCTCGTGGCCAGGCTGAGGCGCAGCGCGACCGCGACGGTCTTCGGCTTGGAAGCGCACTTCTTCGGGACGATCCCCGCGAGCCGCGCCGTCGACCGGCGCGCGCGGCCGACGACGATCGCGACGACCGAGTCGCCGCGGCGGATCTCGTAGCCGCCGTCGATCACCTTCACCGACCAGCAGCGGTTCGGGACGAACGCCTCGCCCGGATGCGAGTACAGGCCCGAGCGCTCTGGGACTGCCGGGCGCGCGAAGCGGTAGGCGCTCGGCTGAGCTCCGGGTTCGGTCGTGCCGCCCCAGCGCAGCGCCACGCCGGCCTCACGCCGCTTACCGGGTTCGAGCGCGATGACGGCCGAGGGGACGCCGGCCAGCGTCGTGGCCCACCACGCCGCGGACGCGCCTTTGCGGTCGGTCGCGGTGGCCATCAGCGGCACCTTCGGATCCGGCAGGCCGCGGCGTCCGCGGATGCCGACGTGCTGGCCCGCGAGCCACGGCGTGACCTCGACCGACGGCGTGAAGACGGCGCCCTCCGGCGTGAGGCCGGCGCCGGCCTGGCTGCCAGGCACGCCGAGCTGGTCGGTCGGCTCAGCGAGGTAGCTGTAGCCGGGGACGCCGTCCCACGGGATCGGGGACGCGTTCCGCGCTGGCGCAGAGGCCGGCGCGGCCGGACCACCCGTCGCGCCCGCGCCCGAGACCGGCGAGGGCGCTGCGAGGCCACCCGCCAGGAGCGCGAACGGCAGCAGCGCAGCAGATAGTCGACGAGCGAACGGCACGGGTGCGTGTCGGGACAGAGGACGGCTCCAGGAAGGTGTGGCGACGCGAGCGGAAGGTGTCTTCGTGCTCTTGGCGGCTACAACCCAGCCAAGACGAGGAGGTTGCGGGGCCGGAAGGCCGTTCCCTCAAATGCGGCTTCCGACCCTACCGTCCGCACCGGCCGCCTGCGGCACCGCGGAGCAGCCTGCGGCAGCCCCAGGCTGGGCGCTGCCGGGCAACTGGATAGCCAGCTGTCGCCATGCCACTAGTGTCAAAGAGGACGCCGCCGTCCACACGGGCTGGCGGGCCGTCCGAGAACTTCCCTGGGTGGGGAATGCGAGGCGCGTTCAGACGGTTTCGTCGGACGCGCCTTGCTGGTTGCGGAGCCGGTGCGCCGCCGTCGATCGTTTGGGCGCCGAGCGTCAGGACAGCAGTGTCCGCCCGACCCAGTCGCGCGGGCCGCGGCTGGCCGGTGGCACGGCGAACACGGCCGAACCGACCGCCTGCGTGTACTCGTTCAGCGCGTCGGTGGCGGCCAGCGCGCGCTGCACCGGCACGAACTGCCGCTCGACGCTGCGCTGGAACGACAAGAAGATCAGGCCCGCGCCGAGCTGGCCCGTCGCGGGATCGACGCCATCGGCGTAGGAGTACGGCCGGCGGTGGATCGTCGCGCCCGCTGACGCAGCCCGGTGCGCGATCGCGACATGGCTGCGTTCGGGGACCGCGTACTCGCCGGTGGTCTGGAGCTTGGCCAGGTCGACGGGGTCGTGCTCGCTCTGCTGGCCGAGCGGCGCGCCTTCGGCCTTCGTGCGGCCGACGGTGTCTTCCTGCTTTTCGAGGGTGGCGCGGTCCCAGCCCTCCAGCAGCATCCGGATCCGCCGCACGACGAGAAAGGTGCCTCCCCCGCGCATCCACGCGGGCTGTTCGCCGCCTGCCCAGAGGTAGCGCTGCTGCGTTCCGCTGGCCGCGCCCTCCAGCGTGGCCGTTCCGTCTTTGAACCCCATCAGGTTGCGGGGAGTCTCGGAGCCGCTGTCGGGCAAGAAGCCCCGCTGCAGCCACTGCAGCGCCGCTGCTCCGGTCGCGATGCGGGCCAACGCGTGGACCGCGTGGACCGCGACCTGGGGGTCGTCGGCCGCCGCGCTCACGAGCAGGTCTCCCCCGGTCCACTTCGGCTGCAGCGCATCGCCCGCGAAGCCCGGGAGCGCCGACGGGAACGCCCGCGGGCGCGCGGACTCCGCGACGAGCGCCCGGCGCGGGTCGAACAGGGCGCCGCCGAAGCCGAACGTGAGCGTGAGCCCAGCGGCCGGGAGCCCAGCGGCTTCGCCCGTGTCGGCCGGAGCGCCGACTCCGGCAGCCGGACCGGCCGCCTGCATCAACGCCTCTCCCGCAGCGAGCTGCCGTGCCGCGGTCGACCAGTCCTGCATGAGGCCGGCGATCTCACCGCGGCCAAACGCGCCGCGCAGCTCCGGCGCCAGCGTGAACGCCGCGAGCGCGAGGTGCCGCTGCCGCGTCGTCACGATG
>JAEYAL010000105.1 GCA_023404805.1 Actinomycetes bacterium
GCGCTGTCGCGCGGGGCGCCGACGGTCGCCGCGAAGTTCCTGCGCCGCGCCGCCGACGAGCCCTGCACGCCCGAGGAGCACCTCGACGCCCTCGTGGCGCTCGCTGACGCCGAGCAGCGCGCCGTCGACCCCTCCGCGCTCGACACGCTCGCGCAGGCGCAGGCCGCCGCGACCGATCCCGACCGCCGCGCGGAGATCACGATCACGCGCTCGCTGGTGCTCTACCGCGAGGGCGAGGGCCGCCTGGCCGTCGACGAGCTCGAGCAGATGATCGACGGCGGCGCGCTCTCGCCCGACGTGACCACCCGCGTGAAAGCTGCGCTGCTCACGCTCGCCGACGTCGACCTGAGCCTGCGGCCGCGCCTCACCGCCCAGCTCGACGAGATCGTCGCCGACCTCAGCCGCGAGGGCGGTTCGGCCGCCCCGCTGCTCCTCGCCCACGCGGCAGTCGAGGAGCGCTTGCGCTACCGCGATTCCGTCGCCAACGGCGACCTGTCCGAGCGCGCCCTTCGCGCCTGCCTGCAGACCCTCGAGCAGGAGGGCGCCCAGCCGATCCACGAGGCGCTGCTCGGCCTGCTCGTGCTGTTCCTCGACGCGTCGGAGCACCTCTCGGCCCTCGACGAGCTCGTCAACCGCGCGCTCGTCCTCGCCGCGAAGAACGGCAACGCCGTCACCTACGCGCACCTCGGCGTCACCTACACCTGGTCGCTGCTGCGCCAGGGCGCGCTGGAGGACGCCGAGCGGCTCGTGCTCGGCGTGCGCGACCAGGGCGCGCCGAAGACGGTCTGGATGCGCGCGTGGGTCTCGGGCCTCGGCCAGGCGACCCGCGCCGAGTTCGACCCCGCGCTCGGCCTCGATCCGTTGGGCGAGCCCGACGAGCTCGACGTCGGCGAGAACGAAGTCCCACCCGCCGAGCGCTGGCTCCTGAGCGTCTTGCGCGGCAAGCTGCTGCTGGCCCGCGGCGAGCTGCAGCCTGGCCTCGACGCGCTCCTGGCCGGTGGCGAGGGCCTCGCGCGGCTCGGCACGCCAGCTGGCAACTACCACTGGCGCTCAGATGCCGCCTTGGCGCTCGGGCGCCTCGGCCGCCTGGAGGAGGCGCGCGCCTACGCCCAGGAGGAGCTGGAGCTCAACACGCGCTGGGGCGCGCCGCGCGCGCTCGGGCACTCGTACCGCGCCGCTGCCCTGCTCGCCGAGAAGGACGAAGACCGCCTCGAGGGCCTCGGTGAAGCGGTCCGGCTGCTCGAAGGCGTGCGCGCCCCCTTGGAGCTCGCCCGCACCCTCGTGGAGCTCGGCGCCGCGCTGCGCCGGATGAACCGCCGCGCCGACGCCCGCGAGCCGCTGCGCCGGGCCGTCGAGCTCGCCGACGGCTGCGCCCTGAACACGCGCGTCGCCGCGCAGGCTCGCACCGAGCTCGCGGCATCCGGCGGCCGCGCGCCGAAGACGCAGGCCGGCGGCATCGCGTCGCTCACCGCCAGCGAACGGCGGATCGTCGACCTCGCCGTGCAGGGCCTCTCCAATCCGCAGGTCGCCCAGGAGCTGTTCATCAGCCGGCGGACCGTGGAGTCGCACCTCGCCAGCGCGTACACCAAGCTCGGCATCGCCGGGCGCGGCGAGCTGGGGCGCGTGCTGGAGCCGGCGAGTTAAGGAGTACGAGCCCGAGCGGCGGCCAACGATGCCATGCGGCCGCTGCTCGGACCCGTATCCGTGACCAGGCGAAGCGCCCGGCCGGTCTCTTGCCCGCTGGCCGGCCGGCCCGCGAAGTGGTTCTCCCCCTGAGTAACCACGTGCAGTCCGGTCGGCTGATGCTGCATCTGGGGATCGGTCCGCCACGCGTGCACTGCCGCCCCCCAGGCGGCAGCGACCTTGCGGCAGGTGATCTGCAGCGACGACGCTGGAGTGGTCCCGCAACCGCGACCAGCGCCTCCGAGCAAGAGGGCGATGACCGAGACAGCGGCATCGTTAGACCCACGGGAGCCCGCTGGCGAAGCACTGCCAGCGGACGGCGCGAGCCCGGAAATGTCGTGGACCTCAGTCATCGATCAGCACTTTCGCCGCGGACGGGTTGGTTTGCATCGGTGAGCCCACTGAACTTGCGCAGGCCTCACCGAGACCTCACTGAGGCTCACCTAGGTGAGGGTCGGCAGCTGCGCTGAGGGGGAGGCGCCTCGGGCCGGCTAGCGTCGGGGCTGGCCGCCGCGGCGTGTGTGGCGGCGCTGCCAGCCGAGGGGACGCCATGAAGCTCGCCATCCACTTCCCGAACTTCACCCTGCCGGGCGGACCGGAGGCGATCGCGCCGGCGCTGGCCGCCACGGCCCGGGCCGCCGAGGACGGCGGCGTCGACACCTTCACGCTGATGGACCACTGGTTCCAGATGGAGTCGCTGTCGCGCGCAGAGGACCCGATGCTCGAGGGCTACACCTCGCTCGGCTTCCTCGCCGGCCAGACGCAGCGCCTCACGCTCGGCCTGCTCGTGACCGGCGTGACCTACCGCCACCCTGGCCTGCTCGCCAAGACGATCACCACGCTCGACGTGCTCTCGGGCGGACGGGCGCAGCTCGGGATCGGCGCGGCGTGGTACGAGCGCGAGCACCGCGGCCTCGGCGTCCCGTACCCGCCGCTCGGCGAGCGCTTCGAATGGCTCGAGGAGACGCTGCAGATCGTGCGCCACATGTGGTCGGCCGATAACGGGCCATACGCCGGCAAGCACTTCGAGCTCGCCGAGACGCTGTGCGTGCCGGCGCCGCTCCAGCAGCCCCACCCGCCGATCCTGATCGGCGGCAGCGGCGAGAAGAAGACGCTGCGGCTCGTCGCGACCTACGCGGACGCGTGCAACATCTTCGCGCCCGACGTCGAGACCGTCGCGCACAAGCTGCAGGTGCTCGACGGCCACTGCGACGCGGTCGGGCGCGATCCCTCCGAGATCGAGCGCACGATCATCTGGAACGGCGACCCGCTTGCCGACCCGGACGCGTTCCTGCCCGCGATGGAGCGGTTCGCGGCGATCGGCGTCGAGAAGGTGTACCTGTCTGCGATGGCCGCCGATCCTGCCGCTTGGGTCACCATCCTCTGCGAGCGGTTCGGCGAGCAGCTCGCGGCGATCGAGCCCGCAAACGCCGCAGCGCCGCGCACCTGAGGCCAGGCACGCGGCGCCGGAGCTTGGGACGCGGCGCAGCGGCCGCGTCCCCATCTTCTCCCTGTGCGGCGTTAGGAGCCGGGCGTCAGGTTGAGGTTGATCGTGTTCGGACCGCCAGCGGTGAGCGGCGACACGAGCCCGGTGAGCGGACCGCAACCGGTGAACGCGCCGAACTTGTACTTGCCGGCGATCGGGCCGCCAGCTGCCGGGTTGAAGGCCGGCTGGGTCGACTTGAGCGTCACATCGACCGGTGCCTTGGTCTGGCACGTGCTGCCGCCCGCGAGCGGAATCGAACCGAAGAGCTTGAGCTCCTTGATCTTCACGGTCACCTTCGAGTTCGACGTCAGGGCGCCGCTCAGGAGCGTGCCCGTCGTCTTGCCCTGCGGCGCGAAGCCGAGCTTCACCGAGATCGGCAGGAAGCCCAGCGTCGTGAGGCGGGCCTGCGCGTCCGCGAGCGTCAGGTCGGCGGTGAACGAGCCGTCGGCCTTCAGGTTCGCGGCAACGCCACCGCTGAGCGCGACGGTGCCCTGCGTCAGCGTGTGCAGACGCGAGGAGCCCTTCAGCGTGTAGCTGTAGTTCGTCCCGGTCGGCGTGGGCGTCGGGGTCGGCGTCGGCGTGGGCGTCGGGGTCGGCGTCGGCGTCGGCGTCGGCGT